>CANJSM010000038.1 GCA_947477015.1 Legionellaceae bacterium | reverse complement strand
TTAAGCTAATATTAGACACTGGAACGGTGTTGTCGGCACGAGGTGTATTAACCTTGTCCGATAAGGGACGTGGAGCCAAGAGTAAGACGGGGATAGGTTCGCCTGTTCACGCATCTGGCGATGAGCCGTCAAAAAAGAAAAGAACAGCAGCTACGAAAGTGGCCGCTTAGTATTGGAAGCTCGTTGGCTTTAGCCACGAGTAGTTCACTCTTGACGCGTTGATTATTTATCTTAAAGACAATCACGAGTTTGATGCATTACCGACAAAAATCAAATACGTTTGTATGAAACTACCTGAGTTTAAATTATGGAGTTTTTTGCATGATGTTGCCAAAGGCAAACAGGCTGAGGCTGATAACCTGCTTGCAAGCGATGAGCCAGAAAGGGCTCAGGAGCTATTAACTTCTTCAGGAATTTTCACCGATTTTTCAGGACGCACGTTTAACTGCACAGCCTACGAATATGCTTTTTGGGCTAAGGACAAACACATGTGTAGTATGCTGGAAGCGCATATGGATGAGGCAACAAAATCAGTATTGCTGGAGCGTTGCGAAGTAATGGAGCAGGATGGATTGGGTTATCTCCAGCAAGGCGTCATTAAGAGCTCAACGCATTTTAATTTAGCTCCGCTTCTTAATGCCCTACAAGATTATATAACCGGTTACGAGCATTGGGCAGGTACGCGCAATTGGAATGCGATGAAAGCTGCTTGGCTTAGGATTGGGTTAGTGCAGCGCGATCTTCCTATTCATGTGATCAATGAATATTGCCGGCGTGACAGATCTTGTCGGTTCGCAGCGCGTCTCCATCAGTATACTTTGCCTAGAGAAATGAACTATTACAATTATGATTCGGGTGAATTTGTACCGTTGTTTCCTTTGATTCATAATGCTTCTTCGGGTCTCGGGGTCGATTTTTCTTTATTACGCGGCTTGAACAGCAGCCTAGGATGGCTGGCACGGATCGAGCGTGAACGGGGTGGAGGGAGCACTATCGCGGCGTTTGATTTGGCATCCTTAATGCTTTTTGATGAAATGAGAACTAACGACCTCAAGCAATTGCTTGAAAATTTGGGAAAGCTTAGGGTTCTCGAGCATGGTCATGGATTTTCTTAGTGCCAACCATGTGATTCAATGGTGATGACAATTATCGCGTCTATCGATCCCGTTTGATTAAAAACGCACCATTTTTTTCGAGAATCAACACATGGCTATTCACTGGATGCTAGAGATTTTGCCACTGCAGGGAGATCCTTCGCTTCGCTCAGGATGACGTGGGGAGTTACGTTTTTAAATCATTGAGCATTTCTCTTACCGTATTTAATGGCAAACCCATGACGGAATAGAAACAACCGTCAATACGAGAAATAAATTGCCCGATATAGCTTTGAATGCCATAGCCGCCGGATTTATCTTTGTAATTGCCACTGGTTAAGTAGTGTTTTATTTCACTGTCCGTGATGTTTGAAAACGTCACGAAGGTTTTATTTATTTCAATTTTTTGATAATCGTAAAAAGTGATGCCGACACTGGTGATGACTTCATGGGTTTTGCCGGCATAGCGTTTTATCATTTGAAACGCATCGTGCTCATCAACGGGTTTACCTAAAATCACCCCATCTAACACAACTTCTGTATCGGCACAGAGTACCGGCATGGGTGTCAGTTGGTCCTGTATGATTGTCTTCCAAGCAGCATCGAGTTTTTCTTTAGTGATACGCTTAGAATAAGCATCCGATGCTTCATTCGGAGCAACAATCTCAGGCGTATCAATAGGAAGGATTTCAAATGCGACTTGCATTTGTTCCAGTAATTCACGCCGTCTAGGGCTTTTTGAAGCTAAATATATTTTCATGTAGGGGTTCGAGCAGTGACAAAAATTTATTTTAACACGCAGACGCAATATACTCTCGAAAAGAATCGGCAAGTCGATGAGGTCTATTGGAATAATGAGATCGAAAAGCTTGCAGGTCGACGCTTCTCATTAAACGATAACATCCAAATGCGCCTAAAATAGGCCATAGTTTTTGTGCCAACATAAATCCTTCTAATAGGTGCTCTTTGCACGCGTTTGGTAACCCCTGTTCAAAGCAAGCGTTTTGCAGCTGATCATACATTGGGTCGCCTTTTTTGAGGCCATGATGAACCGTGGTTGTATAAAGAAAATTATGCAAAGAAAAAAATGGATGAGCGATCACGATTTCACCAACATCAATCAGCGTCATTTTTTTTGTACTTGGATTAAACAGCATATTATTGGTGTTAAAATCGAGTTTCACTAATGTTTCTGGGATCTGATATTCGGATAATAATGCGTATTGCTCAGCAACTCTTGTACTTAAATCGCGTAATATTTTAAGCTCATCATCAGTCATCCCATCCGCTTTTAAAAAGTCTGCTTGATTGATAATGTGATCATACACTTTGGAGAATTTACCCCATCGCCAATCAGGGACGCCCAATGCAAGAAGGGATTGAATATGTTTCTCTGTTGAGCGTTGAATCCCTGTAAATTCTCTAACGGCCTGAATTATTGGACTTTGGACAAAATATCGATCTAATACGGGCCCGATCGCGTGACCGAGCCCGCCCGAGTCCGATCAATCTGCTTTTTGTGCCATTTTGGTTAGCATCATAACAATTCTAATCAGTAGATCTCTGCCTAACTGATAATAGTCTTCCTGGATAATATTTAATCGTTTGGATACATCAAGTACTGCTGCAGTTTCAGTGGCAGATCGCTTTGCCATTCGGTAAAACCTGCTTTTTTCATTAGTAGAGAATTCCCCCGAACCTTCAGCAATATTCAAAGATATTGATGTCCCAGCTCGTTGTAGCTGATCGGAATGGAGCCAATTGCAGACTGCATCAAATCGAAAAGTACATTCTCGAATCAGCTTTCTGTTTCAATGGGGGATACGGCTTATAACAATCCACTGTGTTTAAGCGTCGCAAAAAAGAGTGACAATCAAGTACATGTGAGCCGCAGCAGGAATAACAGGACATTTTTTTATCCATATGAATTGGAAGACCCAGCATCACCACCAAAACGAGGCAGACCCTGGGTGTATGGTGATGTTCATGCATTAAATCGTCTTGAAACATGGCGAGAACCAGACGAAACAATTGAATTTTCAAAAAACAGTGCTCAGGGAAAAATCCAGATCATAAAAATAGACTGTTGGAACGAGATGCTCATGAGAGGTAAAAAAGGTTGTAACTTGTCTGATTATCCATTACGTTTGTTGCGAGTCAGGGTGTATAAAGAATCAGGTGAGCTGTTATTCAAGCGCCCACTTTGGTTGACCGCTGCGGGTAAAAGACGACTGGAGTTATCGTTGCTTGATATTTTCAATAGCTATCGTCAACGGTTTGATATTGAACATTTTTTAGGTTTGGAAAAAACAGGCTGTTGATGGATAAGATACAAACACCTGATGTTCGCCATGAAGAAGCATGGTGGCAGATTGTGATGATTGCTTACGCGCAGTTGTATCTGGCACGCTCTTTGGCGAACAGTCTTCCAAATCCGTGGGAAATATACTTGCGCTCATTTAGTGAATGTTGCGCAAATAATCTGGATTCGATTGTTAATTATGATCGTTCGGGCTCGGTCACGGGCTCGGGCCCGTATTAGATCGGTTTTTTGTCCAAAGTCCAAATTTAACGTAATAGAGGATTTTTTGATATGACTATCAAAACAGTTGTAAAAATGGGGAATCAGCAGTTAGCAACACCGTCGTTACCGGTAACTAATTTTGTTGATCCTATGCTGAAAACGATTATCGCGGATATGCGAGATACTATGCTGGAAACAAAAGGTGTTGGCATTGCAGCCCCTCAAATTAGTCATAATCTACGTATTGTCATGTTTGGATTTGAGTCGAATCCACGGTATCCAAATGAACCAGCGATACCATTTACTATTTTGATTAATCCCGAAATAACAGTGATTTCAGATGAACTGGTTGATGGATGGGAAGGGTGCTTAAGTGTTCCTGGATTAAGAGGTCTTGTTCCGCGATATAAAAAAATTCAATATCAAGGCTATGATGCAGAAGGTCAGTTTTTTCAAAGAATTGCAGAAGATTTTCATGCGCGGGTCGTGCAACATGAGTGTGATCATTTGGATGGGATATTATATCCCAAGCGTATTAAGGATTTGCAGTATTTTGGTTATGAAGATGAGCTTTTTGATATTATCTGGCCAAAATAAAGCGATTCGCATCAGACAAATGAGTATTATAATTAAGAGTTAATCGACCAATTTTACGGCACATATGTCCCGTTGATGCAAACAAACGATTAATATCAACGAAGACTTGGTGCTTGAGAACGCTATGAACAGAATCCTGGCTAAGAATGATTGAAGCAGATCACGAAATATCAAAATGCGTCTAAAACAACAACCAGAACGCAGTAGCAGTTCACAAGCGGATAAAGTTGATAGACCTCGATTTAATTTACAATTCGTCGGAAGTACAGCAAATAAGTGTTAGAATGGAAAATAATAATACGAAATAAGAGAATCTCATGAAGTATAATGCTGCGTTTTTTGGATTGTTTGAAAATACATTTAAACTATTAAAAAATGAGTATGGTGAGGAAAAATCGCTAGAGCTGTTTTCAATTTTGATGGAAACGGGGCTCTCAAAATCCTACGGAACTAGTTTTAAAAAGGGCGACGCTTTTGAATTTGAGCGTTTAGTTTCAGAAAGGGATAACATGGTTGGTCTTCATGTTGCATTTCCATCAACTACAATGAATGAATTAATTTATCAATTTCACGACGATCCATTCCCTAATTTGAAAGGACATGTCGATTATCAAAAATTAGATAAATGTTACATGAATTTTAAAGTTCATTATCTCCTTGGCCAAAGCTGGAATTATAAAACAACCAAACACATATGGTTAGGAGACGATTACACAGAACACCATGTGTTTAGAGTGTAGATCGTTAAATGCAAAGATACACACTCCATGTTAGCTAGCAAGCGATAATATAATAGGTAGCTAAATGATTAGAAACATTATTTTTGATTTAGGTGGCGTCATCATTGATATAAATTATGCGCGCACATCTGAGGCTTTTCGTCGACTTGGAGCGGTTAATTTAGACGCAGTACTTGTGCCGTTGGGTTATCGAAATGTTTTTTAAGGCATTAAAATCCGGCTGTAAAGTTGAGGAGTTGCAGTTTGAAACGCTCAAGGGCACCGTCAATTGCATTACTTTGTATATGATTGTTGCATGGCGTATTTTATATGTTACAATTTTAGGACGGAGATGTCCGGATATTGATTGCAATGTGTTTTTTGATGACAATGAATAGCAAGCAGTCTATTCAGTAATAGAGAAAAAGCAGCCTCCAAAAGAGCCTCTGAAACTTGGCGAAATGATATCAATGATTGCTAAATTAGGTGGCTTTTTAGGTAGAAAATCTGATGGCGAACCCGGGACTCAGGTAATGTGGATTGGTATGCAAAGAATGAGAGATTTCACTTTAGCATGGGAAACATTCCAATCTTTGCATTAGGGCGTATTTATGTATAAAGCTATGCTCCAAACACTGGGGCTCTTTGCTACAACATCCAGTGGCTGCAAGCGTAAGCAATGTGAAGATCATTCTATAGAGAACCATCAAGAGCTACTTAAAAAAAGACCGAATTCTATTAAATGAAGACGACTCAAGCCTTAACGTGCGACTGAAAGAACAAGTGCGTTTATCAATGCCTATAGGTCAACTTGAAATTTACCGGTCTCCTTCTCTAATATGAACGCTCATAATAAAATAATTTACAAATACTGCTACATTACATGATCATATGTTATACTCATGGCTTTTTATTTGCATCGAGAAAGCTTAGGTTTAGCAATCAACGAGCAATAAATTAAATAATTACAATTATGTAAATGGAGTTTTTGTGAGCAATGATAATGAGTTGTCATTAGGTGTTTGGGGATTGGTCGCTGTATGTTGTGTAACCTCAGTTGGATGCGCCATCGCTTTTTGTGTTAATCAATTTAATGCAACAAAACCAATACAAGCAATTAATTTAATAAGTGATACGGAATTAGATATTTCGCAAAAAAAAACAAAGGCAATATCAGAGTACGCAACGTTAGTTGAAAATTCAAATGCTGATCTATCTATAATTAACGAGGCTTTCGAGAGGTATCATCTGGAAGCAAATGCTTTTGTTAATACTGGGAAACACCAATATCATTCAAATAAAAATACACGACAATCCATTACAATGGTTTCATATTTTCAGGTAACGGAAGAGCAAAAAGTCCTGCTCAGAGAGCAGCAGTGTAACACTGAATTGCTGAGAGCATGTCAGGAGTTAATGCAAGAATATCCGCAGAACTTATTTGTGAAATCGACTGCATTAGAAGAAATAGAGTTGGCTTACACGGCTCACGAGGAGCACCATGCTAAGGTTCTAGATATTGTGAGTATTATGTTGCCTAATTTGTTTGGTTCGTTAAATAATGCCAGATTAACGTCCGATGGGCTAAAGACTAATGAAATAAGTTGGTTAAAAACCTAATGGCCTTATCTTTGATGAGTCAATAAATTTTCGTTTTTATTTTCAGATGATGTACATCAAGACATAAAGTTGCAAATTAAATGATTTCAATTGTTGTGTCATTTGATTTAATCAATTGTTCACCAAATACCCGGAAACAAGATGAAACCATATTTCACAAATATCGCAAAAAATGAGTTAAAAAACCATTTTTTCTCACATCCAATGGATTATGTTTTTACGCCATTTCTAACGACCGGTGATTTTATATCAACATTTTCTTCTATTGTTATTTTGCCGTGTAAATTTTTTATGTTGGCTTTGCTTTCTTTTGCAGAAGCAATCCTCTCAATTGGGTATGATTATTTTTTAAACAACATCGAGTTACAATTCAATGAATATTTAGCGGAGAGCAAATCATCTGGGAACGTTGGTTTACATATGATGTGGATGTTCCTTATCGCCGCACCAGTGATGATCGTAGTGTTTGTATTACGATTTTTTGTTACATTAGCTGTTTTGATTGTCAAAAATCCTGATCTCAACGAGGAAGAATTACGACAAGAAAGGCTACGCTCTTTAACAGACTCGATATCAAGGTATGCAACTTTAGTAGAAAATTCAAATGCTGATTTATCTATAATTAACGAGGCATTCCACAGGTGTCATCTGGAATTAGATGCTTTTGTTAACACTGGAAACCACCTATATCATTCAAATGAAAACACACGACAATCCATTACAATGGTTTCATATTTTCAGGTAACGGAAGAGCAAAAAGTAATGCTCAGGGAACAGCAGTGTAATACTGAATTGCTGAGAGCATGTCAGGAGTTAATGCAAGAATATCCGCAGAACTCATTTTTGAAATCGACCACGCTAGAAGAGGTCGAATCAGCTTGTACGCTATATGAAGAGCACCATGCCAAAGTTTTAAATATCGCAGAAGTTATCTTACCAAGTCTACATGGCATGCTAAATGAGGCTAAGAGAATGAATGCATCTATTTCAAGAGTGAATTGTGTGTAAATTCAGGGGAACAAACAATGTTTAAATGGTTGGCTGATCACTCAGGAACAATTTCTACTGTATTGGGTGGTATTGCAATAGTCGGGGCTATTTTGGTCTTCGGATCTTTGTCCGTTTGGACGTTGTCAATACCAACGCTTGTTAAACTAGGATCTGCTATTGGAGGATTATTTCTTGGTTCAGCAGGTTTTGGATTATATTATTTAGGGATGGAATATGGTGCACGGCGTGAGCTATACCGGCAGCAAGCTGTAATTGAATTAGATCGGAATATAGATACAGAACTTGCAAGAGTACAGCAAGGAAGAACTGTTACGAACTCTGAAACTCAACAATTTAGTCAAACAGCTGATGTTATTGCAGAAAATTTAAAACATGTAACGATGCAAGCGTCTATAGATAGTCTTACAAAGCGTGTTTCGGCTCTGGAGGGGGCTCAATCCACTCGATTTCAGAATGAATCACTTCGTGAACTTCACGATGAAAGAATGCGAAATGCAATGGAAGTTAACATTGGTTCCGACTCTGATTCAGAAGACATAAATTTGTTATCTCAACAAAGTATGTTTGCCACCCCAACTCTTCGGAATCGACAACCTGCCGCGAATACCCCTCTAAGTTTAGGCGTTGTACCACGTCATCGAAATAATACTCATAAATAAATCGTTTTAAGGATATCAACATGGGCTTTAAGATACCAACATTGGCATTTGAATTGGCCAATATCGGTTTAACGCCAAGACGTCGCATGGAAGTCACTAAGCCATATGATCCGCATATAGTGTTTTTCGATGAAGCGAAAAGTCATTATTTAGTGTGTCTTGATGAGAATGGTGAGTATACTTTTTCAAATGAAATGTTGCAATTTGATCGATCTTACCAAGAATTTTACGATGGTGAACATAAGGTTCTTGAAGTATTTTATAACGATCATGGGTTGATTTTAAATATATTAAGCGATAAGCAAACTAATCTATTCATTGATTTGACGGTAAATGAGTGCATCATTAAAGCATCAGGGCCATTATGCATTGATGGGAAATTCAAAATTAAATCGACTTTGGCTATTTCAGCAAACGCGCTGTGTTTTCTCGACGCAATCGATTTTGATGGTGTCGCATCGTTGACTATACAGCAGGGTGTTGGTTTACTTGCACCATTCCGAGTGAAAAAACTCAGTTTGACTGCCGCCTATTTGTATCAATCAGCTGATATTTCAATCGGTCAATATGACTTATCCGTACAAGCTTTTCAACAAATACAAGGCTCTAAAACTCACATTAATGCGTTGCGACTTGTATCCGAGCAGTGTGAAATCGTTGGTGACTTTTATGTGCATAAGTCTTGTTTTTTAGCGGCCAATAATTTGTTGATAGGAGATGGAAAATCAGTAACACGCTTTGATCTGTCTATTGACCATCATATTCATGTTGTTAATAGTGTGACTAGAGGGCAATCCAGTATCGTTGTCGGTCGAGCATCTGAAACAGCTATTCAAAGAACGAATCAAACTACGCAATGGCTTGTGGATGAGTCTTTTTTTGTCGATAAACGAGCATCACTCGTGCTTCATAATACACGTTTCGATGCGAATAAAATTGAAAGTCGTGGTGATTGGTCGTTAAGTAATTGCGTTATTAATGCTCAGTTAACAAATCTTCGAGGAGGCAATTTTGTATTGTCTCATTCGGATTTAGTCGGTGATAAAGTTAATGTTTTTTCTGCATCAATTACAATAGATAACCATAGTCGAATTGAGCTTAATGAATCGCTTATCACCGATGATTCGGCTCATTTTATGATGAACAAAAGTACGGCTCAGATACAAAATAAAATTCTGTTATTTGGAACGATTATAATGAATCGTTCCAAGGTTTACGCAGATACTTTCCGGGCGTACCAAACTATAACACTTAAAAAAACACAAATAACATCCAAAACATTTTTTGAATTGCAAGGTGCCTTATATCTTAACAATGTGGCCATTCAATCGAAAATGGTGTTTTTTGCTGGTGTATTAGACATTGATGATGTGATCGTAAATGCCGCAACAGTGAACTATCAGAGTCAGCAAGGTCGCATAGTTAAAAACTTTATTAAAGCCGAAAGCGTATCGATTCTGGGAAGTGAAGTAGAAGGCAATATGATTATTATTGAAAGTCGATTGGTTTTTAATAATATTTCAATTAAACAATATGTTGCAGTAAAAACAACCTCTCTTATTGGAATTGATGATGCGGATATATGTCATAACATTGAAGGTCAATTAACTTTAGAACAGTCGCAATTTATTACGCAAAGCCAGTTACACTCGCTGGTGGGTAGCCATTTAAAACTGTGTGAGCATAGCGGTATTTTATCAGGTATTATTGACTCAAAAGGAGACATTAATACTCAAGACTCTGCAATATACTGTGATGCTTTATTGCAATATGGCGCCTCGATCAGTGCTAAATCGAGCAAAATACATATTGATAAAGCACTTAAGACACAGAATGCGGAACTGATGTTTGATGAAGGAAGCATGGTATCCGCTGCAGAAGTCACGTTGCGTCAGAGAAGTAATCTTCGTTTAAAAGGAGTGAGTGTTCTAGCCGCGCGCGAACAAGTCATCCTTGGTTCCGATGCAACCTTACAGAGCAATGACTCAATAGTATGTGCGCGTAAATTTTCTATTTTTGGACGTACTGAATTATGCGCTAGTTTATTATCAGCACAAGAGCTGTTGATTTATGACCGATTTTACGCACAAGATAAAACGGTTATTCATGTCGATGAACAAATATCTTTCGCTAAAACGGCGCAAGTGCGTTTAACGTCTAGTAATATGACCGGTCATCATATTGAAACGCTCGGAGTACTAGATGTTATTGATAGCCGCGTTCAAGCAGAACAAAGCATTTCGTTTTGGTCTGCATCCAGTACTTCTTTACAAGGGCAGACATCAGTTGTAGCTGAAGATGCTATATTGCGAGGAAAGTTGGTTACGAAGAAAAAATCAACCAATAAAGATGAGGCATCCCCGGATTCAACAAAAACACCCATACTACAAATAAAAAAACAAATGGATATTTCTCCATTAGGTCATATTATAGGCGATGAGGCTTTATTCATTGATGCGGATCTAATTACCCAATCAGGAACGATAGAGTTGACTGGTAATTTTTCTGCTCAGGGGAAACAGTTTAACAACATAGGCTCGGTCACTGCGCCGTCAATTTCTTTGGGATTTGATGATACAGTTATCAATCACGGTTTATTTTCATCCAAAAAGATGACCGTTCATAGTAATTTCATGAATATTTTGGGTCAAGTTTATGCACAAGAGACATTATCTTGCTCAGGATTTATTAGCGTTAATCTAGGGTTGATAGCCGCGAACAACTACACCAATGACAGTTTCTTCTCATTAAATGCAGGTTTGATCACGCCTAATTTTTCAGCTGATCCAAACTATTTATTTTCAATAAGTAATTGTTTCTCAGTGGCAAAAACGGCAGCCATGACGATCCTACCTGCCTATACCAATGCTATTCAGTTGGTTAGTATGATTCCAAGCGTATTCAGCACCGTTGAGAATCTTTATAGCTTGTATAACAAGCTTGGTTTTGAATCATTAAAAAAAATGCGTCGACATGAGATGATGCCTATTCTTTGTCAGGCAAAAAATGTGGCTATGTTTGGACGAGGATTAGTTAATGCGGGTAGCGCCTTTGGGAATGAATTCGAAGGTTTCAGGACATTGATAAATGACCCGATGACATGGATGACTGATACTTGGTCTGCAATGGAAGCGACCAACTGGGAAAAAATGCGCGCACAAGCTGCAAATACGTATACTGATACTTGGACAAAGCTGGAATCAACGGATTGGGGCATGCTAGCCTCAGACACTTATAGTGACACAAAATCATTTTTGGAAGCGGCTGACTGGGAAAAAGTGGGTATGCAAGCGGCGGGTGCGTTCACAGGAAGTTATTCTGAAAATAGTTTGTTACATGTTAATGTGGGCGCAAGTTTTGGTAGTAATACATCCAAAACCAGTATATTCCATGTAAATACGGGCATTGAGCAGTCGGCTTTTTTGCACAACATTAATACATATTATTTATACAATAGCGGTACCAGTGCTGGTCGAGAAGCTAGTTTTTCAGCTACGCAGATTCGAAATAAGGGCACGTTGAAGGGAGCAAACCAATATAGCGTACGTGCGGATATAGTGGACAATGGTAAAACCGGTGTTCTTGAGGGGAAAAGAGCCAACATTGAGATTGGTGAGCTGCATCAAGATGGTCAGTTAATCATTGATGAAGGGCGGTTAAATATTACGGTTTTTACTGACAGCCATGATTCCCACACGACGCTTACCAATGTAGCTATTAATGGCACGACATTGGATCTGACAGGGGATGCAAAATTAACTAATGTTTATATACATGAAGAAGAGCATTTCATTACAACAGCAGACTCTAAACTAGAAACAGATAATGTTACGATCGAAACCAAAAAATTTACGCAAGGCGGTGCACTTGATTATGCACATGGGCTGACAATCAAGGCGGACACCGCAACCTTTCAGAGGGGCTCTGTCGTGTGCGGTCAAAGAACAACTGAAGATGAATTGTTTGTTCCTAAACCAATGGACAGCAAGACCGAATCGAAAACGAAAGATCATGATTTGGGTGACGACGCGTCTCAAGAAGCCTCTGAAGAAAATGCCGAAACAGTAAAAGAAGCGGAAAAAGAATTCAATCCTCAGCATGTCCTCACCGTTCAGGCACAAAAATTAACGTTAGGCGGTAAGCTATCAGGTGGCGATTATTCTCAATTGGAAGGAAAGAAAACGACTGAAGCCAACGCCGATCGCACACCAGCGGATGCCGCTGTTACCAATGAAGTGATTATCGATGATTCTGCTGATATTGATTTAAAATATGGGTCAATTTCGGCGAAAAAGGGAGACGTTTCAGGTACTGTTGTATTAGATAGTTTTAATGTCGCCATTAAAGAGGGCGTTTTAAATCAAAGCAGCACGGTTACGTTAAAGAAATCAAGTTACACTGGCGATTCACTGCTTGAGAGCGGCTCACTGATTCTTGATCATTCAAGTGTGAATGTAACCCATACGCATTTAACTCAGCAGGGACATGAGCTGTTGGTTGATAGCACCATGTCGTCCCAACACATAGTGGATGAAAGTCAAATGAGCTATCAAGGGCAATCTGGAATTGTTACCGATGCCTATGAGCATACCGGCTATGTTAGCAAAGTAGCGCCACCAGAAGGTTCTGAAGATAAAAATCTGTTTTATGTCAAAGCTAAAACCGCAACATTGAACGGTTCGACGAATCTTGATAATGGATATTATGATATAGAGTATTTAGGTGACGGTACGCAATTTGCGGCAGGCACAGGCAGGTATTCATTGTATCTTTCCAGTGAAAGTCTGTCATATAAAACGCAGGATTCATTTCGTTTGTATGATTCGATTCAACGCCATTGTGATGTGTCTGTCGAGGCCGCGGATATTGTCTATGGAGGCACTCATAATCAGCAACATGACTTAACGTTTATCTCGACCTTAGGCGATGTTGCTCTAACCAGTGCCATCCAATCTCGTAATTTATTTGTTAAATCAGCGAAAAATATTTATACGAATAGTTCCATCAACACAGAATCATCTTTGAGCTTTGAGGCAGCAGGCGGCTACTACAATTACGGCGGCACGCTCAATGGGAATGATGTTGCAGTTAAAGCAAGTGAAATCAAAAATTATACCCGAGGATCAAACGGCGCTGTCGCTGGCACAGTCCTGCCTATGGGGGGAGCAGGTATTATCAACGCTCGCAATAATTTATTTTTACAAGCGACTCAAGGCAACATTGAAAATCATGGTGGTATCCTGCGAGCAGGCAATTATGCGCAATTATTAGCCTCCGGAGATGTGCTTAATCTATGCAATATACGGACCTACCAGGGGCAATATAGTCTGCTCCAGCAGTTTGATGGAGGATTAATTTCCGGTGGATGTGGGAAAGATATGGATGGTATTGGTCTCTACATCAAGGCTGAAGGCCAGGTCATTTCAGATGCATCTGATTTTGTAAGTAATGGGTCGAATTACATCGAGGGCGTACGCGGCGTTCAATTTACCGCCAGATCGCACACAGCAATTACCAAATATGAAACAAGCAAAACATGGTATGGGAAAAAGAAGACCGTTGTTGAAACATCAACGGTGATTAAAGGTTGTGACATTCAATCGAGCAATGGCCGCAATATCATACAATCCGGTGAGGGTTCTGTTAGCTCTGTTGCCAGTCGGTTTATATCACCAGGAGGCACGGATATTTCTGCAAAAGGTGATGTGAAGCTGTTTAGTTTGAGAACACAGGATCGTCATATTGAATCAACCAGCAAGCTGTGGGGTTTGAGCAAAAAAGAAACCGATAGTCTTTATCAAAGTGCAACCCCAACGTTATTTTATGATAATGGAGCGACGCGAATTCATTCATCAGAAGGCAGCGTGGATGCACGTGGGGCCTATTTTGTCGGCTCAGGTGACTTATGTATTAAAGCTAAAAAGAAAATTCTATTTGGTGTTGATATCCTAAACCATGAAGTGAATGAAAAATCAAACGTATTTAGTGTGTCGGCTCCAGGTATGGGTGCGTGGAATGCGTACCATCAGGGTGGAAATGCATGGGATATTGTCACATCAGAAGATGCCACCCTTGCTAAAATGAATTCACTATACGGTAGTAATAATGCCGCAGAATTGTTGGCTAATTCATCTAATCTTGGAATTGATTTATGCAATACGACCAACAGCTTCATGCGCGGACTTGGAGAGGGTGGATTAGGCAGTGAGCTGATGGCGCGTTATGGATTAGGCGGTGCCGCCGGATTTTCACCCTCAGTAACTTTATCCATGACGCAATCCAAAACAAAGTCAACGTTTCAAACGCAATCACAAGGCGGTGTTGATCGCGGTGGAAATGTCGTGCTTGAAGCAGGTGAGAGCGTGATTTTGGAAAATGGTGTTCGAGTTCATGCGGGTGGTAATCTTGAAGTGGATGCGCCTGTTTTGATTGCGCAAGCTGCAGAACTAAAGTCCTCTATGACACAAACCATTGTCAGCGAAAGCATTGGAATTGCACCGCTCTCCGGTCAAGCACAGTCCGTTGGTGCATCGTACTCCAACACGCACTCCGAGTCGACGACCTATAGGAATGCGGAGCTTTCAGCGGGTGAAAACATATTCCTTCATAATCAGGACAAAGCCATGGAGAGGGTAGAGCTGGATGGTGGAAATATTAGTTCAAAAACACTAGATATGAATACCGACACATTGGTGATTCGAGACCGACAGGATACCAGTCAGACAAGCAGCGAGTCATTGAGTGTTAACTCCAGCGGTCAGTTTTCTGTGTATGCAGGCAAAGGTCATGAAAAAGTGACCCATCAGAGCAGTGGTATTTATGTGGTGGATGGCATCAATACAGATGGACACAAAGTACATGCCGGTGAGACGTACATGGAGGGAGGTAAAATCATCACGGATGGTGAGAATCATTTTGAAACGGATAAAATGGTTAGTCAATCGTTAACAGATGAAAAGATATTCAATGGTATTGGTATCAGTGGAAATATAAATGATTTGAGTCGATTGATGGGTCAAAAACCTGCAAATATTGCCGGAGAACAGGCCATTGCAACAGCAGCATTGACATTCGATCACGTAGATTATAAAGCCACTCAACAATCAGTTGTTTATGGTGCTCAGGGTACTTATTTGGACGTTAAAGAATTGCTGGGTGATGCGATTCACACTACGAGTTCAGATGGCAAAGTGGTTCAGCACGACGATGCCATGCATCTTCACGTCGATATCCCTATCACGAACCAAGACTATTTAAAGGCCTGCACTGCAAATATCAAGGCAGGAGGAGCTGAGTTAGCTGACTTATTCATGCCTTCACAGCATCATAACGAGCCAGTTGATGTGGGCCAGGGTGGACCCATTCTACCTGTTGAGGATAAAAAGGAGGAAAAAGATCTCGAGGATGAAATACTGGACGACCCTAAAGATAAACATGCTAAGAAGCCTGGGCATCATCCTAAAAAAGGCGGTAGCGAATTTGATTTGACGCCTGAAGAGACCAAAGAAATTGTGGGTGAAGCCTTGCAGCATCTTCAATTCGACTCTCCAAAAAAGAAAGCAGAGTTTCAGAAAACCATTGAAAAAGCCAATCATGAAATCGAGAAAAACGGTAAAGTTTCACCCAAGACGGAAAGCAATCTTAAAATACAAGTAACTGAAGCGCTGATTAAAACCCTCAAGGCAGGATCTGAATATAAATGGGGTAAATTGATCGATAAATTAGGTCCTGATTATAAACAGTCATTAATAAAACTGTTATCCAGTCTGGATGAGGTGGCTCATGTTGGTGTAAAAGCTTATATGGGATCAAAAGGAATAGGAATTTCCTTTGTATATAATCTTCTATTGACGTCGATAGATCCTGACGTACTAAAAAGTGATAAATTTACACATGCAGCCGCCAGCACGGCGGCTGATATAACATTTGGGTTGGTTCTTGAAATATGCTTAAAGGAAACGGCAGGACTCGCTGGTGCTGGGCTATTTGTAATCGATATTATTGATGTTTTTTATGACAGTAATATAAATTTAGCACTGAATGAATCTGCTATTTTCTATCATAATGAAGCTCAACGGCTTTCTCAAGAGGGGCATCCATTTGACGCATGGGCTATGCAATCTGTTGCTACCAACCAATTTGAAGCGGCGGGCCGTGCTCAAGCTCTCCATATGCTTGCAAATTTAACGACGCCAATTGTAGAAAAACTAGAGTGTTGGTGGAGGAGCACCCCAACATCGGTGAAAGCAAAACCCTCATCCCAAGGAATGTTCATGCCAAAATCAAAACCAGTCGCTATTCCTGATCTTCTTGCAGGTAATATTCAACCATCAGGAATTTGATGAACAATTTCAAACTACAGATTTATATAGAGATGCTGCTGCACAAAATTCCCCAACGTTTTAAAACCGCATATTTTCCATTTGTCATGGTGTTGATGGGCTTGATTGTTGGCTGTAGTCTTTTGAATTGGATACTATTTATCAGGTCAAATACATTAATAATGCACCCTGTTTTGGTCTTTATAGGTGCACCAGCGATATTGTCAGGTCTAGCAGTTCTGTATTGGCTTCGACCACGATTTAAAAAATTAACATATGCAGGGTTAACAGACGAAAAGCATGTAGATAATACATTGTTGTTTCATCTGGTAGCAGTTATCCTTTTAACTACTGTTAGTTATTATTCACAAAATTTACTGGAAGATACACTAACGAAAGTAGTTAAGTTACATGATATTGCAGAGATACATGATCCAAGAAAATTCAAATTTTATAGCGTGCAAGATTATATTGTAAAAAAAGATCTTTATGGCTCTTTCTTTTCCATTATAACGCATGCCCACCAAAACAGGTTTGGCCAAAGCAGGCCAACATACGAAATGGATTTATTTTTCGTTTTTCCTGTGTTTACAAAAACCAAGCAAATACCTGTTGTTTGGGTTGGTGTGCATTATAATGACTCAATAGAGTCATCCCGTGAAAAGGGTTCTTTGGAAAGAGCCGAAAAGAAATTTGTTGCTGAAGCAGTAAAAAAAACACAGGAAATGACTCTAGATAAATTTTATTATCTAGAGTCACTGACAGATAATTTTGAAATTGTCGGATTTGATAATGCAATCAGTAATAGTCCTATTAAGCTGACTCAAGCCCGCCTCGTACTTCTTGGAGCTTATAAACCTTTAAAGGACAAGGTCGATGAAGATTTCTCTTATTTTATTGCCTCACTGCTGATCTCCTTGTCAATATGGTTTGTAGTTGTGTGTCTCTGGGCTACCGACCAAGATCTATGACCGAATCAAGCGAGCTTAGCCTTCCCCATCGCTGTGCGCGCTGCTGAAAGGCCTGGAGCTAAAGATCGTGCTGTGAAGTGCCAAAATATCATAAGTTCCTAATTAATAAATGACTTTCATTCTTCGCTAGTTTTTGCTACGGTCTCCCCACTGCCAGTTCACAGCCCTCAATATAAGAAATTGATGGGAGATATTGTTGATTTAATCCAGCAGGGTCGGCGAATTTCATCCCCTCCCTGAAGTGGCTGGTTTTACGCCATGCCGGATAAAAAAGAGGATAAACCCGGAAAGAATCTCCCCAAGCCAATGAGGTTTGTCACCCTCTCATTCAAGCACTGATCAACGAATCATTCTTTAATGCTTGCAATTGTTTGATCTCAGGATTAAGAATACTAACAGCAGCGACAGAAGGCAGGTTAAAAAAATGCTCGGCATCTTCCCATTCAATGTCTGCAGGGTAGAGTCGTAACAAAGGCAAGCATTTATTTAAATGTGTACAGAACGCTAGTTGAGCAGGGAAGGGCCTGACGTTTCGGCAGCCCAATTCAATTGCATGCATGGCTTCAGAAAATGTGGCAATTCCGGGTAAATAATTGATGGAGTAGAGTGTGGCTGTTTGTGCGATGGCGGGTAAAAAGCCAGGGCTTGTGATGAAATGAACCCCCGCTGCATGGCATTCTTCCAGCTGTTGAACAGTAGTGATATTTCCAGAACCAATTTGTAGCATCGGAAAATCATCTACTATTTTTTTAAGTAGAGTGGGTTCAATGCAATTAATTTCGACGACTGAGAATCCTGCATCGCAGATATGCTTGAGTTTTTCAAATAAAAGGGCATCAACATCTAGTGTGATAATAATTGATTGAGTACCCATTAGTTTATCCATCAACATCGTGTATTTTCGCAACTTGACATGGACTCTACATATTAAAAGACTTACCCCTAATTGGCAAGGAGATAAAAATAAATTAATTTGCCAAGATGATCAATAATAGTGCATAATATGTTTTTTTTAATATAACCTAATCAAGGTGGTATTTCATGATAAAAAAAACAAGCATTTTGATATTGGCCTCATGTATGTCATTTTCAAGTTTCGCCTCGAAATTAGAACATTTGTTGCCCAATGAGCGAAATACCATAGAGGTTTTTCAAAAAACATCTCCAAAAGTCGTCTATGTACACCGTATGACATCAGTGCCCACGCGAGCGCATCAACCCTCAAAAGTGGTCGATAGCGGTACAGGTTCTGGAATTATTTGGGATACTCAAGGTCACATCGTGACTAATTTTCATGTTATTAAAGGTGCCGATCGATTTTCCGTGACCATTGGTTCCATAACCGTACCAGCAACAGTGATTGGTGCTGAGCCAAGAAAAGATCTTGCGGTATTGTTATTGAAATCACCCAAGGCAATCGCTGCACTAAGATCATTCAAGCCTCTGGACATCGCACATACGCATGATTTATTGGTGGGGCAGAAGGCCATAGCCATTGGGAATCCATTCGGGTTTGATCATAGCTTGACCATAGGTGTTATCTCAGCCTTAGGCAGGCAGGTTCCTGGTGTAGGTGGTGTTACAATTCATGACATGATACAAACCGATGCCTCTATTAATCCCGGTAATTCAGGCGGGCCATTATTAGATAGTTCCGGGCGCTTAATCGGATTAAATACTCTTATTTTTTCACAATCAGGTGGTTCTGCTGGGGTTGGCTTTGCTGTGCCCGCGGATGACATCGTACGCACCGTGAATCAAATCATTGCCCATGGTCGAGTGTTGCTTGCAGGCATAGGCATTAAACCGGTAGAGCCAAAGCTCGCAGCACGCTATGGTGTAAAGCAAGGTATTTTGATTGCAGATGTATTAGCGAATACTCCAGCTCTCACAGCAGGGCTTCGCAAGACGCATCGAAATCAAATAGGGCGAATGATTCTTGGCGATGTGATCGTGGGCGTTAATGGCCATGGCGTGAGCAATTATGATGCCTTGTATAACATACTCACTAGCGTTAAAGTGGGGGACAATATTACGTTAACCGTGGTGAGAGATGGTCAACGTATTTATCATCGAATTAAAACGATAGATGTGGCTGGACTTTGAGGATGGATATAGAATTTTGGCACGAAAAGTGGGCTTTAAATCAAATTGGATTTAATCAATCTGGACATTGGACAAAAAACCGAACTAATACGGGCCCGAGCGCGTGACCGAGCCCGAGTCCGAACGATCATAATTAACAATCGAATCCAGATTATTTGCGCAACATTCACTAAATGAGCGCAAGTATATTTCCCACGGATTTGGAAGACTGTTCGCCAAGAGCGTGCCAGATACAACTGCGCGTAAGCAATCAGCACA
>CANJSM010000037.1 GCA_947477015.1 Legionellaceae bacterium | reverse complement strand
TGCATCGTGCCACCTCATCAAAATTTGAATGTGGCATTTGATCTTATTTCTTACTCTTCGTCAAATAAAACGAAATCTAATAGCTAGATTGTTGGGCCAAGGCCCAACCTACGGCAGGTTGATCAAATTTTAATGCGACAGCCGTGCCCCTTGATAGCTTAGTAATGGACTTTTGACAAAAAACCAGTTAGTGGCATCTCCATTAAATTTTGAGCGAGTAAAAATCACGAATCGCCTTATGAAACAGCGCCGCACGGGGTGGCAAGCCCTGTTGAGTATAAAGCAACACTTGTTGTTCGACTGCTCGCTTAAACGGCTCAGAATCGGTTTCAGCACCGTTTAAATTGTCGATACTGAATTGAAATTTGTATCCTGCTGCTGCAGAGAGCATCCATTCGATGGCTTGTGGTTTGACTTCCACTTGCTGAAATTGCGCTTGTTGTTCTGGGGTTCGTCCATCAGGCACATACCAATAGCCATAATCAAGCTGCTTCCTGCGCTCCTCTCCTGCAATGAGCCAATGGGCGCATTCGTGCAGGGCGCTGCTGAAAAAACCATGTGCGAATACGATAGCATGGTAGGAGTAATGCTCATTCGCAGGTAGGTATATCGGCTCGTCATCGCCACAAACTAGGCGTGTATTGTACGTGGATTCAAAACAGGTATTAAATAACTGAATTAAATCTTGATAAAGATGCATAGTTCATTACCTTTGGGCTTTGCAACGGCCTCTAAATCGCGATCGGCGCCTTAATGGCTGGGTGTGATTGATAATTAATGAATTCAAAATCATCAAACTTATAATCAAACAGCGAATCCGGTTTTCGTTTGATGACTAGTTTCGGCAAAGGCAGGGGTTCACGTTGCAGTTGTGTTTGCGCCTGCTCCAGATGATTTAGGTATAAATGGCAATCCCCGCCAGTCCAAATGAACTCGCCCACGTCCAGATCACATTGTTGCGCAACCATTTGCGTCAACAAGGCATAAGAGGCAATATTAAACGGCACCCCTAAAAAGACATCGGCTGAGCGTTGATACAGTTGGCAAGACAAGCGATTATTGACCACATAAAATTGAAACATCGCGTGGCAGGGTGCCAACGCCATTTTATCCAGCTCCCCTACATTCCAAGCGCTCACTAACAAACGGCGTGAGTCTGGATTGCTTTTGATTTGCGCGAGTACGTCGGTCAATTGATCGAACGTGCGCCCATCAGCGGCAGGCCAGCTGCGCCACTGTTTACCATAAACAGGCCCCAGATCGCCGGCCTCATCAGCCCACTCATCCCAAATGGACACGCCGTTTTCACGCAAATAAGCAATGTTGGTATCGCCTTTTAAAAACCACAGCAATTCATGAATAATACTGCGCATGTGCAACTTTTTGGTGGTGACTAACGGGAACGTGTCGGCCAAATTAAATCGCATTTGATACCCAAACGTCGACAGCACACCGGTTCCTGTTCGATCATTTTTTTCAACGCCTTGTTGTAAAATATGTTCGATGAGCTGTAGATAGGTTCGCATAGCATCTCTTTTAATAGAAAAATTATAATTATACGTTGTGTCTGCTCTTTTTTAAATACAATGCTTTGATCCTTTCCTCCAAGCTTCCCAAGCCATGATAATTTTGATTAAGATGTACGCTGACCCATTCAGGAACGCATGCACATGATGACTATTTTCTCAAACGTCGTAAAATTATTTTTGATAGACGCACTAAACGAACAAATTAAACGATCGTCTGAAAAAGACGTGCCTCCACCAAGCTTTTTTGTCTACTTAGCCCCGAAACGTGATACGGAGTTAGCGCTTATTAAGCGTGTTTTTTTGCAACAGTTGATTACCACCATCAATTCATTGCCCGATCAACCAAGTGATTTAGAGACCGCAAACGTATTGTTGCAGGGGCTATATGGCTGTAAAACCTCGGTAGACACGGCGGCGTCCAATAAAAACCATGCGCACGGCACAACCGAAGTCTTATTAGAACATTTGATCAATTTTGTTAAAGTCTTCTATAAAAGGATTTCAACGCTAACGCTCAATGACCAAGCGGATGAAAAAGATACATTCTCTCATTTTTCCACTGTGATTGCGTCTTATCATGCGAAACGAATCATGGATAGCAAAATCCAACCGGGCATACTCCAAAGTACACTGTCAAATCCTGCGATTACATCCATCATTGCTTTTGAAAAAGAACTCGATGCCTTTGTTAGCAATACTTATTTAATTGCACGCCGCAACCTTGAACAGCAAAACACAACAGACATCACACATTACAGCCGAATAAAAGCAGAGCTTGGTATTCTGTGTATTCAATTGCTGGAGCTGACCCATGACAAAATGCACGCACAATACCATTTGTGCTTCTATGCGTCCTATCTACCTCGTTATTTAAGCGACTATTTAGCGCATGCACAACAAGCCACTCAAAGTCGGATTCCATCAGTATCATTTACAGACGCGTTGGATGAAGATGATTTTTCTTTGTTTGCAATACAACAACCCACTAAAGAAGAAAACAATGAAGAATACGAGGATGCTTTACCCGTTCAGGCTGAGGAAGGACAAACGGATGAATGTCCGCTTGTTGAACACTCTCGTAAGAGATCTCTTACAACATTTTAAGAGATCTCTTACAAGATAATGCTCCATTTGCGTCATGACAAGGTCTTAAAAATCGGTGATACTGTTCATCACAGGGACGCTAAGGATAACACGGATTGTCTGACACGATGTCACGCAGGGAGCAAAGCAACGGACGTGCGCAGCTGCAAGGATGCAGCTTCTTTCAATTATGCCCTCGGAGACAACGGATCGTCCTCGGGTGAATCAGGTTTTATCTCATTATCAGGCTTTAACGCATTCGCTCTGCCTTTAATGGTGTTTCTTGTTGTTTCTGAAAAGAAAGGCAGCCTTGAGCGTCTTGGCAGATTGAGTTCAGGGCCCTCAATAGCACTCAGCAATTTATCAACGCGCTTAACAACCGTGGGTGTATAAAAGCCCAGAACTTCGAAAAACTTCATAACCAGTTGAAACACCCTTGCAAAAGGTTTTGATTCATAATTGGCAAAGTTCATCAAATGTTCTAACGTAGGCTCCTCAATCAAATAGGCTTTGATATTATTAATTCTAACCGACACGTCATCATTTTCATTGGACGCTAACTCCTCAAGATGATCAATAGTACTTCGCTTTAATCGAATTGTTTCATCATTTTCAAATAAAGAATATCGCGTCGTCCATTGCTGTTCAGCCGTTTTCAAGTAGGCCATAAATTCATCCAACGCTTTATTCACGGCATTGAGTTGGCGATACTCAGTCAGATGCCTTTTATTAAAGGTATTTTTTAGCGTATTTAATTCACGATCAATGGTTTTCGCATCTGAAGTCATGGCTCCCGCTATAATAATCATGGCTCCCGCTATAATGGGATCTTGTTGCGCGACCAATGCCGCTCTCAGATTAACTTGGTATTCTGTCGCCAAAGAATGAGGGCGTGTGTGGCGATTATCACGTCTAGAGGTTATTCTCAATATTTGTGGCAAATAAGAAGACAACTCACTCGCTGACACCAGCTTTTTCAATGGACAGGCAATATCACTTAAAGCAAAACATCCCGCTTGCTTAACTCCCGCAGGATCAATGACGTTATAATGTAATTGATTGTCATGAATAGCCACGTACAAATGGTTGGGCATCAGATCTACAAGATCGTCTGTCAACAAATGCAAGGTATATTTTTGCAATCCGTGTGTATCATCACATAAGGCATCGACGCGATGATTAAAATGCGTGGTATACACCTCTGTTTTAATCGCAAGATTACTGACTTGTTGTGCGGCTTCCAGCTGCCTTAAATGCGACAATTGCTCATGGGCTATTTTACCGGCCAATCGAGCCGTTGCATGCAAGCCTTCATAATGATCTTTGCATTGAGTGGCCAACACTTTAAGCTGATTGATATTGCCTTGATTGGGAACAAAATCATCCAAATTACTGATGAAATCAGGCTGATAGGTGTGACCGGTCAGTGCTTGAATGATATTAAAATCCGTATGCATCATTAGCTTGTTTTTTCTTATTTTGGATATATTTACTTCAATCAGCTTCTCTTTATCCGCCGTTGACATATCTGGTTTATATAGGGGGAGACGTTCCGGATTAAGCTCCAGTCTCGTAATTTGCTTGCTGTTTAGATCGATGTAATAGAGTGCGTTCTTAACGCCTGTCACCTGAACATAAAAGGCGTTGTAGTCATTAGGTAAGGTTAAATCATCCAATTTCTCAGGTATTTTTGGCAAGGTAATCGTACAACACCCAACCGCCATTGGCAGGCTTACACCATTTTTTTGCAAAACAAAGTCGCTGTTCGATAAAATGTAGTGTTTAATTTCGCTTTCAGATAAGTAAATTGGGGGCTGGTTTGCATCTTGTCGTCGAGGATGTTTAGCAATAAACTCCACCATCTTATGAATGTTCTGAAGTTGGACTGGGTAAATTAATCCTGTTTTTGCCGTAATGTCATCGTACATATCTTTATATTTCGTGTTTCTATGCAACAAGTCTGATTTATTAAAATTCAACTGCATTTTAGATAAAATACTCGAGTCCAGTTCTGTTATTCTCCAATCCTGATCCGATGAGGGTTGATATACATAATACTTTTGACCTTGTTTTATCAATGTGGGCTTCTTGACCAACACGTCTTGTTTAAACGATCCAATCTCTGTTCCAGCTGTTGGCAGAGATACGATGCAACGATGGTGCAATACTTCCGGCGTTATAGGCTTTCCAACAGGGATGGATTTTAAATAATAATCCCCCCCAGCTTGAGGATTCGGGCGACCTTCTGCGTCGATATAAAACAGTTGTGAATGCTGCATGTTCCAAACGAAACAATCTTTATACTGGGCTTTTTTGGCATCATTAAGTGACATGACATACAGATTGCAGCCATTCAGCGCCTGTTTAAACAGCGGTAAAGCTCTTCTATAGAGGGTAGTCAATTGAGCGGATGAGCCATCACAAGCACTCAATACCTCCCCCATTGCAGTAGGCGCCTCTTTATAGCGCCTTGCATCCAGTACCGCGCTCAATTCTCGTCTGAACGTAGCATCAATACGCGCTTTCATCGGCGCAGGATCACATAACAAACTAACTTGTTTATCGGTATCCAAAACCAATGGCGTAATCAGCCCCTTATAAAGCTCATCCATTATTTTTTTTAGTGGATCCGATAGGGTTCCTGGTTTTAACCCTATTGTGCCTTCCCAAGCGTCTGCCTCCATGATTATTTTTAAAAAGAACGCTGGTTGTGCTTCATGCAAATCACCCTTGATTCGTAGATTGATCTTCTCGGCAAAATGAGTCATGTCTCTGGGTAGTTCATTTAATAAACCCAATATCATCGGCAAATCAAAAAACAGACGCAGATAAGGATAAGACGCGGAGTAATCTTTCATGATTTTTTCTATGTTCGCGATTGCCGCCGCCGAACTAGCTTGTAATTCGGGCCATTGCTTTTGATACGCCTCACTGGTCTCAGAGATTCGTTGCGGGAGCATTTTCAACACGTTCATGACATACAGTGCGTTTTGATTATCAACTTTATCTACATCCGTTGACACCGCATAATGTGCTCCTTCATCTTTGAGCTGTTGAATGGCGGCCTCGACTTTAGACAACATTTCTCGGAAAAATGGCCCGAAATGAGGATCTGTTGCTAAAGAAGCGAACAACGGGTAGCTGTCTGCAGCGTATAAATAACCTATCAACAGATGATTCACTCTAGCTAATTTCGATTCACCGTCATCTCGTTTTATTTTCTCAATTTCAAGCATGATCTGCTCGAGAAAATAAGCGATGTTCATTATGCGCTTATAAGCTAATACTTGGTGGGGGCTTTTAGTATAGATCAAGTCGTCAAACATAGATGGGACGGTTTTTTGGAGACCCCATACACTAGTTTCGATTAAAGATACAAGGCTACTCAAATTACTAATTGCAAAACTCTCAGTATATTGATTTATCACCGGCGAAAGACGAAGGGCCCAAGTCGTGACGGGATTTTGAGCACTGATATCAGGAAACGGTATGCCGGATGAAGCAGGTTTTAATGCATCTTTAAATGAGTCGGACAAGTAAGCAAACCGCTCAGCAATCGATTGCTTCCAACTGGCCAAGGTCTCACTGCACACAGTACGCTCAATGACATAACCGGATCGACTATCATGCAAGGGAGCTGTTTTAATAGCAGGCTTTTTCTCAGGTTTAAACTCTGGCGGCGTTTTTTCGGCCAATTGTTCATAAGCAACACGCTTCTCTTCATTCAATATGTTTCGATACCATTGAGATAGATCCAAGGCTTCCTCAAAGGAAATCAATCGGCTATCTCCCTCTAAATCTCGTTTACGCTGCTCATAAGCTATCGATAAAATATGCTTTACTGACTTAGGACTTAATGTCTTTAAATCATCTAAATGACTCAATGGCGTCAGTTGTGCTAACTCGATTTTTCCAGACAGGGATTTTCCATAATGTAAAAATTTATACGATAATTGATTCCCAACCCATACGAGGGCCAATTCATCTGGCTCGAGTTCACTCGAACTTTTCATCAAACAAGGTTTAAAATCAAAGGCATGTGCCATGAAGGCCATGACTTCAGAGGGATCAGAAGCCTCTGATGATAAACTCGTTTTGCATGCATTGAATGACGCAACGATCGCTTGATTTCGCTGAATTTGCCCTTCTTCATAAAACAATATTTGTTTTAAATGATCTTCCAATCGTGCCACTGTTACAGAATCATCACCCTGTGATTGACTCAACGTTTTCTTAACTTGGAGGAGAAAAGGATAAAACCAAGGATAATGTTTATTAGCTAGATTCTTTTCTGGATGGTTAAACGATGCAGGCTCAGATGCTGCACTTCTGTCATATTTTTTCAAATGCTCTAATGCCAGTTTGACCCTAAATACGGTTTTACCAGATTCATTCAGTTGGCGCTTAACCGGATCGATGGACAACATGTACTCGGCAACATCCGGTGAAAATTCATGATGATGGATGGATTTAATGGGTTGCGGCTCAATATCTAGCATTTTATTTTGAACCAAATCAAGGTACTTTTTGCATTTTGATTCTAAACGTTTTCTGTGTCCAGAAAGCGCTTTTGGGAGCCCGTCCAATTTAGACCTGAAATTTTCGTAAGATAAAATAGGACGGGGTTCAGACGCCTTATACACAGAGCCTGAAAAAAAATTAACAACGTCGTTATCAAAGGGTCGTATCTCTTTAACCTTGATGTCTTTATACGCATCCACTAAATAAGGCTGAATAGCACCATAACATCGGATGCATTCTGAATGCGCTGGATCTTCGATATGACCTTGCTCCAAGGCTTTATCATAAACACGCGGCAAGAACTCCATAAGGGGAGAAATAGAGGTCAGCTCAGTCAATGGACAGTTTAGATCACGCAAAGGAATAGAACCTTTTGTCACAACGCCGGGAGAGTGGCCACCAATAGATGGGGTGTGCCCTGTGATCGAGGTGATCTGTCTCAATTGATCAGGCGATAATTCATCGATGTCTTGTTTCACGGCAAAGGCATGATTAAACGCGTCTAATTGAGGTTGAGCCAAGTTGAGTGATTCAAGACTGCCTTGTTCTTTGCTGTAATAATACAACGCATATTTCGTACGAATATAACGCGATTTTTGCGATTCTAGTAGTTGTTCGAGGCGCGGCTCCGCCGAGACCCACACCAAACCACACGTCACGGGGCTGATAAAGTTAGCAATGTTTTCTGCGGTTAAGTTTCGATAGTTAGTATCGTTTATCTCAATGCCTTTGGTTTTAGATTTTATTTCCCCTAGTTCATCTGCGCGACGTTTACGATCGATCAATTTAATCAAATAAGACAACGAATGGTCAGTTCTCTCTTGTTCTGGATTCACAATCTTTAATTCAAGATCATAACCACTCTTAGTGAGTTTACTCAGATCGTTTTTATACCTATCTAGATTCACTAATATAGTTTGTCCTTCATCATTTATATACGAGAGCGTTCTTGTCTCTCCATCCCAAACGTAACAATTTTTGTGATTATTTCGATGAACCACCTCAATGTTATCCAAATAAATATTCATCTCCTTAGCACTACTCTCGATTGCAAGATCTGCGGCTACTTGCGCATCAGGTGTAATGATTCGGAACACTGGGTCTTCTTTTTCTGCTACACGCCAATGATCAATTTTATTTATATAACGAATATTTTTTTTCTCAATAAACAGAAACAGCATCCTTTGGTTTTGCGCAGACAACGCTATTTTTTCTTGCACAGCTCCATTGGCATCGATATATGACAGCTGCTTGCGTTCACGATTCCAAACATAACAATTACGATACGCCGCCTTTTGGGCTTCATCCAAGGGCATCAAATACAATTTACACACGGCACGAAGATGTTCAGCCTCAATGATATCAAACGCTTGTTTTTGGTCGCCTAAACTGTTGCTATCTATTGTTTGCAGCTCGTTTTCTGTCAATGCTGCTATGATGGGTCTTAGTCTAGACCCATATTCTGGCGAAACAACGTTCAACTGAATGGCATCAAAATAAAATAGCTTGTTGTCGTACAATATAAAGCCATCTCGATTCCCCATTAATTGACTCAGTTGAATCGCGTCTAAGGTTTGTGGATTGACTTGCGTCATATTAAGCAGACGGCATGGGCTGGATTTGGGTGGCTGAAGCACTTCGTAATTTAGTGCACCGCCTTCAATGTTGACATACAGCAGGTTGGGTTGATGTTGGACTGTCTTGCCAGTAAGCAAACAAGGCATATAATTTGGATGGAAACCAAGGGTGCTGGTTTTAAACGCCGCCTTATTGTGCGCTTCGTTTACCTTCAATAGGGACAACAGACGCTTACAATCCGCATTCACGTCTTCTAGGCTAGTTAGCCTATCGGCATACCATTGGTAGACATCCCACGCTTCACTGGGCCTTAATTTTTTTTTATCGATAATCGCACCATTGCCATCAAATTGAACACCATCTGATACGCTATGACGGTGCGCAAAGGCGTCTTTTTCTGGTAGGTCAAACATGCTTTGAGGGTTATTGTGTTTGAACAGCACCAAGTTTGCTTTGGCATAGATTGATTTAATGTGTGCCCTGTTTCGTGCCTGTTTGAACTCATGATCTTTACGCTTCTGCTTAAGGAGCGCTTGCAGTGTCTTGAATGTGGGTAATACGGTATTATTAGCATTAGGTACAGGGAACCAACTACTGAACCACGTTGAAACACCCGACTTTATCGTAGGCTCGGTAGTTAAGTGTGTTTCAATAACCTGTTTGCCCTCTTTATTGAGAAGCGTCAAGTAAGGCTTTAATAGGGCATAGTACTTCGCCTTAGTCAGGGCAGGCAAATCGTCTTTTTTTCCTTCCATTAGATCAATACAACGACCTACTGTAGACAAAACGACATCAACCTGATGCAATTCCTGTTTTGAGAGACGTATTTGCTCACGCATCGGGGCCAAACGAAGATCCATGAAGTGAGTATCTTCAAGTTTCAATAACTGTAGGCCTTTTTCAGTAAATTTAAATTTTGGATAACTACTGATTGCTCGAATTAACATCTCATACAGCGGTTTAATCTGATCCATCAACGGGCCAGAGACTCGTCCGGGCTCCAGCAACATCTGTGCCTCAAATTTATCCACCATGGCGAACAAATTCGGAAGCACCTCATATTTTAATCGAGCCAATTGCTCGCGAACAAACTGTTGCGAGGTTTCGTCCAAGTGATCGACTTCTTGCAGCATTTCTGTCAGCAAAGGCTGCATTTCTTCAAAATGAGAGGGTAGCCTGAATAGGCTGGGAAGGTTAGTGATCAAGGAACCCACGTCCTTAATATTATTCACCGTGTTGATGATACTCTGGATTGAATTAGATAGTTTCTTAGTTTTTTTCTGTAAGACGTCTTTCAATTTTTTATTATCCACCTTAGGAAGGCTCAAGGAAGCTTTAGCCGCGGAAGTTTCGATACCATGTCGTGCAGCTTCTATGTATGTGGGCAACACACTGCTCGCCCAAGTCAAAAAATCATAATCCAGGCGACCGGATGCAGGTTTCAGCTGATCAACGAGCAGTCCAATACCTTTGCCGATCCCTCGACTGAACTCTGTGGCCGATGGGAGTTGGGCTTTGTAATCATCTAGTCCCGATACATCAAAAGACAAAATAACATTTAGATACGAGGCAACGGCCGCGATTTCTGATTTAAATGCACCTTCAACTTCCTCGCTCATTTTCAGCAGTAGCTGAGTGGCTTCAGCGGCTTGCTCTCTTACTTGATAGATTCCACGCAGGGTCTCTTTATCGGATAAATCGAGTTTTTCCAGTTGATCAAAGACCTGCTCAGCTAAATACAGCGCATTACTTAACTGTTTAATTTGGATGATTTGATCAGGCTCACTTGAAAAATCTTCAATAAATGGCCTACCCGTGAGCTGTCTGGTGGCCAAATAAGTTAAGATGTCTTGGCTGTATTCTTTTTGTTGCAACGCCAAAATCTGATCGTGCAGTCTATGAATGAAACGAGAGACTTCCAAGTGCTTTAATGGAGTTGAATATTTACCCATGACACATGCCTGCCGTTATAAAGAACCGTTTGTCGCATTATAAGCCACCAGAGGCAGGAAGGCAAATTCAATCTTGCGATCGATCGCATATTGTAGCATGATAATCTTTCTATAAAGTGATAAGGATATTATTATGCTTCGAAAAATGTGTTTGCTCGCTCTGACGGCCTCCCTGCCTTTACATGCAGGCACCATGGGCACTACAACTGCAGTAGATGAAAACCCATGGTATGCATCCATTGGTACAGGCTTTTCATGGACGCAACTGCCAGGCATTGATAATCCTGATCCATCGATATGGGATGCATCAGCACAGGGTTATAACAGTAGTTTAGGTAATCGTGGATTTTATACTTTTGAAGTTGGTAAGCAAGTACACCAATACATCGATGTCAGTGTAATGTACATGAATCACGAAACATTTAATTATCAAATGTTTCAATCAGGTACCTCTAACACCATGGGATTCACCGGCGATCAACGCAATCGTTATTTTAATTTAAATAACCGCTCATTACTGGTCAGTGGATTTTTACATCCAGACCACAGCGTGTATCAACTCAGCACCGTTAATATGAAACCCTTTATAGGCGCAGGGATTGGTTATGCTCTTAACCAAGTCAACAATTTTTATACTGTAGGCTCGACGCTTGTCAATGGAACGGCGATTGGATCAACCGACTCCATTGGTAATAAAGTCAATACCAATAGTTTTGCTTGGCAGGGTTCTGTTGGTCTTAATTTTAGCCCTGAGAACAGCCATCTTAGCCTTGATGCCGGTTATCGTTACTATGATGGTGGGAAATTTAACACATCAAATCATATCTATGTACAAGGAGCCAGTGGGTTTGGTACGTCGGTTGCTTGGTCTGGAAAATTACAAGCCAATCAATTGTTTATTGATTTAAAATATACTGTTTAGACGCTTTACCGTAATGGCTTCGAGGAAGGGTGATAGCCCTTCCTCAGCCCGAACGGGAGTAGATGAATTTAAAAATCAATATTCTCTGCATCCAACGCATTGGACTCGATGAATTCACGACGGGGTTCAACTTGATCCCCCATGAGTGTCGTAAATATCTCATCCGCGGCAACCGCGTCTTCAATAGTGACTTGCAACATACGGCGTACATCTGGATCCATCGTGGTTTCCCACAACTGATCTGGATTCATCTCTCCCAACCCTTTATAGCGCTGAATAGTTTGACCCCGTTTAGCTTCATCCATCAGCCAAGACAACGCTTGTTCAAACCCCTCAACAGCTTGCGCTTTTTCACCACGCTTCACTGTCGCACCCTCTTCAACCAATGCGAGCAGTTTGCTGTTAATGCTGATCATTTCTTTATAATCAGTAGCCGAAAACAATTCTGCATTCAACAAAATAGTATTCTGTGTTCCATGTTGTGCCATGTTAACGCGAGGAATGTACTGACCCGTTTCTTCATTGTGTTTAACATCAACAGAGAATTTTTGCGTTTTACTGCCCAAGTCTTGCAAGCTGGCATGCAATGTTTTTGCCCAGTCACTCACACGTGCTTCATGATTAAAATCATCTTGTTGTAAGGCGGGCAAACGAGCCACTCGTTTGATGATGTCGGCATTATAACGGCGGGAATATCGTTGCGTGATTTTTTCCATGCGACGAAATTGCAACACCAGCTCACCTAAAGCCAGAGCAGTAATCGCCGGAGCGTCTTTGGCTGGAAAAAAGGAGGCGCCATCCAATGCGCTTTGCGTTAAATGCTCATACAATGCATCATCGTCTTTTACATACTGCTCTTGTTTGCCTTGTTTCACTTTATACAAGGGCGGTTGAGCGATATAAATATAACCGCGCTTAATGAGTTCGGGCGTTTGGCGATAGAAAAACGTCAATAGTAGGGTGCGAATATGCGAGCCGTCGACGTCGGCGTCGGTCATGATGATAATGCGATGGTAGCGCACCTTATCTGGATCATACTCATCCGGCCCAATACCGCAGCCTAAGGCTGTGATAAGCGTAGCCACTTCTTGAGACGCCAGCATTTTATCAAATCGAGCTTTTTCAACATTTAGAATTTTACCTTTCAAAGGCAAAATAGCTTGGAATTTTCGATTACGACCTTGTTTAGCAGAACCACCCGCCGAATCTCCCTCCACCAAGTACAATTCAGATAAAGCAGGGTCTTTTTCTTGGCAATCAGCGAGTTTTCCAGGTAAACCCGCAATATCCAAGGCACCTTTACGACGCGTCATGTCACGCGCACGTCTAGCCGCTTCTCGAGCGCGTGCCGCATCAATCATTTTACCGACAATGACTTTCGCAACCGATGGATTTTCCAGCAGAAAATCATTCATTTTTTCAGTCACCAGCGACTCTACAGCCGGCTTGACTTCGGAGGAGACCAATTTATCTTTGGTTTGAGAAGAAAATTTAGGATCAGGCACTTTAACCGACAACACAGCCGTTAACCCTTCACGCGCATCATCACCCGTAGTGGCTATTTTTGCTTTTTTCGCAAAGCCTTCGCTTTCGATGTAATTATTCAGCGTACGTGTGAGAGCTGAACGAAAGCCTGCCAAATGGGTGCCCCCATCGCGCTGCGGGATGTTATTGGTAAAGCAGTAGAGGTTCTCTTGATAAGTGTCATTCCATTGCAAAGCCACTTCAACAACAATATTGTCTTTTTCACCACAGATGGAAATAACGGTAGGAATAATCGGCGTTTTATTGCGATTTAAATGCTCAACAAACGCTTTAATCCCACCTTCATATTGAAACGTATCGCGTTTATCGTCACGCTCATCATGCAAGTGAATGCACACGCCAGAATTTAAAAAAGACAACTCGCGTAATCGTCGCGCTAAAATATCGTAATGAAATTCAATATTAGAAAATGTAGCAGGGCTTGGTTTAAACCAAATTTGAGTCCCGGTGGTTTCAGACACGCCGGTCGGTGCCAAGGGCGCATCAGGCACACCATTGTGATAATGCTGTTCATGAATTTTGCCTTCACGACGAATAACCATGTGCAACTCGTCAGATAAAGCATTAACAACCGAGACCCCCACGCCGTGCAAACCGCCAGAGACCTTGTAGGAGTTATCATCGAATTTACCACCGGCATGCAGGATAGTCATGATGACTTCAGCAGCCGAGCGGCCTTCTTCTTTGTGAATATCAACCGGAATACCCCGACCATCATCACTGACGGTGATGGATTCATCGGCATGAATGATGACATTGATTTCATGGCAATGGCCTGCCAACGCTTCATCGATGGCATTGTCCACCACTTCAAACACCATGTGATGCAGACCTGAACCATCGTCCGTGTCACCAATATACATGCCAGGTCGCTTCCTTACCGCGTCCAGTCCTTTTAAAACCTTGATGTTATTCGAGTCATAGGTGGTTTCAATGCTCATGGGATGTCCTTTAGGGCAAATGTTGACAATCATTATATCATAAATTGATGGAGGGAGTGGACTGTGTTTTATGTCACATTTTAGGGCGTGCAGCCGTATTTTCAGGATCTAGAGCCTGCTCGGTCAATGTTTCGATTATATTAATAAGCATGTTCAAACGAATCGACGAAGAACCAAGCGTCTCAACTTCAAAAGTTGATTCAATGTCTCCTTGACCGGGAAGTAGACTGGCTTCTGGAGGGAGGCTTGCACGACCAGCTATTGTCACATTTTGCTCATTCACACAGAACGATTGAAAATGCATTGTTCCGCTCATTGTAAATAAAGACGCATTGGCTCCTTTTTCAAGGAGAAATAACATGAGCTCTTTGAAAACAGGCATCTCCTTCTTTGCCCTTTCGATTTCAAACGGATAGGCGCGTGGATTATTTATTAGCTTGTAACAAACAATATACTTGTCTAAGGCCACTTCTAACGCAGTTTTTCCTTTAGCATCTTTTACATTGATATACGCATGGTTATCCAACAAAACATAAGCGACGTCTTTGTTGGGCGCGCAATGTAATGGAGTCACTCCATACACGGATGCGGTGTTTACAAAAGCGCCTGCCTCAATCAGCGCTGTGGCAGTCAATGCACTGGCGGCATAAAACAAGGCAGTGGTATGGTCACTATCATAAAAATTAACTTCAGCACCCCAGTCGATTAACGTTTGAACAAAAATAGGATCCTTTTCTCTTGCTGCAGTAAATAAAATACTCTGTGTACCGCCATCCCACTGATAAGATCGAGTCGATATTGTATCAATATCGGCACCGTAGTCTAATAAAAGACGCAATACAACAAGCCTTGTTTCTGATAATTTTTGGCTATATACAAAACTCTCCATTAACACCTGTGATGCTTTGCTCTTGCCCTCTATCTCTTGATAATAAGACGATGCCAATAATTTTGTTAGCAATTCAATATGGCATTCGTCTATAGCAACCCTACAAACAGTATGTCTAAAACGAGGTGTACTAAGATTTGCACCATAATTTACTAACTCAATAAGGCATTGGGGATCATGAAATTTAAAATAAAGTTCGAGAATTTTTTCAAGACCTTCAGTGTCTTTTTTCTCGGCTATAGACTTGAGCATTCTAGCCCGAATGCCATGATCCGAAGTGCTGGATAATGTGTTTTTATCATAGCAATTTGCTCTGGCGTCCAACACGTCCTCAACAGGCACACCGCTTTCTTTTAATTCCATCAATTGATGACGAGCCGCTAATAAATACTTATAGGTTTTATAAGCCATCGATACGTTTAATGTCTTCGTTGTCGTTAAAGAGGCGTCTAGGGTATTAGCGACATCTACCGAAATACTGTATTCGTCAACATGCATTTGTAATGTCTTTTCGTGTTTTTTATCCATGGTCTCAGCACCGTGTAGACGATAATACTCTGGCAAAGAAGACGTACTTTGAATGTGCTTTAAAAAAATTGGCGACAACGAGAAAATCTCAAGACCATAAGGCTCCGGCCTATTTAAAAGCCTTTGAGATAAGTTATTCAAATGTTGTATGCTAAAAATGGGGCAGCTTATGTCATCTGATTGAATCCCTCCATTGTAACCATACACAGAAACGTTGCTGTATTTTGTTCGGAATGAATTAAAAAAGGGAAGATGGCGCGGATATGTGGCTGCGTCTATATAAAACAGCCTGACCTGTTCGCCATCCGAGTGGATTTGCATCGGCGAACAATGATCAGAAGACATGAGAATACAGTCATAATGAAAAGGCTCTCGATTATAAATGAGTTCGGAAATTTTGTATTCAAACTCTAATACTGAGATATTATCATCCATCCCAATCAAAACAGGATTGTATGAACCTTGACCCTTTGCTTTGCGTTTTCTGGCTTTAGCTTCCAGCATTAACGCCAAGATGTTGGCATCTAACAACGGTCGGTTGAATGCCAATAGTGTCTTTTTTTCCTCAAACGTTGCTTTTTTATCAGGACGTGCGCGTATTTCATCCAAAAGTGCAATATGCTGTGTCGTTAACTCAATGCATTTATCTAATCGTTTCTCCGTATTGTTTAGGTCTATTTTTAGTTTCATGTTGAAACTCCTGTTTTAGGCCTACGTTAAAGCCCTAACCGCTGAAAAAAGCATACAAATCATCGCATCCGCCAATGTGTTGGTTGTCGATAAAGATCTGAGGAACGGTGCGGCGTCCTGAACGAGCGATCATTTTATCCCGCTCGGCCTCATCTAAATCGACCCGAACCTCTGTATAAGATAGACCTTTTTTCTGCAAAAGCATTTTGGCTCGTTCACAATAAGGACAGTGCGCGGCTGAGTAGATGATACATTGACTCATAATGACCTCGTGTAATTATGGCGTGTTGACAATTCATCTTCCGAAGACCTACGTCGCGGGACGTCGAGATTCCAATTGTCAACAGACTCTAAATTGAATATTACTATATCTTAGGCTGAATTGGACTAACAATATGCACTTGTTCTTGCAAATAAGCATCCCTTGCGTCAACAATAGCCTTTCTCATCGCGGAAGTACCGCCTTGTGGCTCCAAACCCTTCAACTCCATACCAGCAGCCACCGCCGCATGAATCATCACTGCAGCTAACTGGTTTACGTCAACTTTATCCGTTAAAACTGCAGCGACCTTACCTGGAGACACCTTTACATCGGGGAGCGAGTCCGGTTCAGAACCTTCTTTTGTTGGCCCGGTTGATTTAATTGTGTATGTATCATTTTCATGAGGAGTGACGACAAATGTCCAATTATCGATGGTTTTTTTTTCAAAGTGCTTTACAAAATCTTCTTTGTTTGTAGGAAACGGTTGGGTGGTTTCTGATGTTTCTATAGAACTTGTTTTATTGCCATAAAAACTTTCTTTTAACTCCGGAAATATGTTCGGGGTACTTGTTGCTGAGTTGTTTTCAATATTTTCTGAGCTTGGGACCTGTTGATACTCATTTTTACCGCGCAGTGACTTAACGGTTTCATAAAGTACAAGAGGAACGATAACAACAAGGAATGGTATTGCCACTGCGGTATAATAAATGACTTTACCCAACAATTGACCTAGGGCTTTAACCTTGGGTAAAACACTACTAGTTAGGCCCTCTCTAATTTGCTCTAGTCTGCTTAGATTTTCATTCATTTCTTGAGCTTGATGATCTGTCAAAGAAGGTATCGTTGTCTCTGTCAGCAGTGGATTTGTAACTTCTTGCACCAATTGCTGAGAAAGAATCAATTGTTGTTTATCTTGTTTGCTAATATCAGGAGCCTTGAGGGCAAGTTGCGTAGCATGGCTTAAATCATCAACACTTTCCTTGAGATACTTTATGATGTTTATAACATCAGTATCTTGAGATTTTAACTCGGCACTGGGCACAGATGTCTGTTGATGAAAAGCCATCAAGATGTCACGCGCTTCTTGAGTTTTTTGAAAATCTGTTGTATCTCCTCCTTTATCAGGGTGACGCTTAAGCACACAGATTTTATATGCTTTTTTAATATCGTCTTCCGATGGATTGTCTTTGAGGTCCAATTTTTTGAGGGCATCGTCGTAATTTAAATATTTTTTCAAAGCATCTAAGCTGACACTAATTTCATCAGCTACCGCATTTATCATATAGCCACTAGTCGAGTGCTCGGTATAATCTTCCGCATCCCAAAAAATATTATCTATTTTTTCTCGAAGCTTCTCTTCTATTTTTATAGAGTTTGATTCAAGATAACTATTTACCTCTTTCAGCCGGGCAATCAATTGTTCAAATTCAGAAAATGTTGTCATATTTTTCTCCTGATATAACCAAGTACATTTCTTTGCCCTGAAAAATAAATTAGAGCATAAAAAAACACACGCATATCCTTATGTATAGTATAAAAAACCAATTACGCAAGAAAAGAACAGGCTTCCGATTTGATTTAGATTCGATCCAATCAATTGGACTTCACCGCGCAAACTAATCCGAACCGCGCGCGTCAGCAAGCGGAACCCTTTGAAACTCCGCTTGCTGACGCGCACGGTTCGGATGGGTTGTTGCTGAATGGCTGAACTCGACAAACCGGTCAAAACACGCGATAATCAAGCCAATTTTTATCTTTACTGAACACAAAAATGTCAAAAACACACCGAGAACTCCCTGTTAACAACACGCGTCAATGGTTTCGTGCCGTTGAACAAAACGACACGAAACGCATCGAGCAGATGTTACATCATGGGTTTGATATTGAAACACGTAATGACAGTGGCCGGACTGGTTTGCATGTTGCAGCGCAGAGAAATGCCTTGAATGTGGCTGGCGTGTTGTTAGCGCATAAGGCTAATATCGAGGCGCAAATGAGTGACGAAGGTACCCCTTTGTTGGATGCTGCGGCTTCAGGACATGTAAGGATGTGCATGTTGCTATTACAACATGGCGCTAATCCCTGCGTAAAAGACGAGAGTGGTTGGGGTATCATGCATTGGATAGCACATGAGAATAAGGTTAAACTAGCGGATGCACTCTATACTCAATTCCCAACACTTCTGCCTCAGTTAATCACCGCCAAACGATGGAATGGCATCTCTCCTCTGCATATGGTCACCTCAGCCGCCATGGCAAAAAAACTCATTGCTTTGGGCGCGCCGGTGGATGATGAAACATCAGAATATGGCAGCACGCCATTGATTGAGGCGACCGAGCAAAATGAATTAGACGTCGTTAAATGCTTGGTTCGGCAGGGTGCCAACATCTTACATACTAATCACGACCATCTTACTGCAGCCGACATTGCGATTAACATGGACTATCCGGAGATTAAAGTTTTTTTTCAAGAAACCCTGTCTAAGCAAAACAATTCAAAGCGCAATAAAACACACTACAAGGATAATGTCACAGCCGCCTTAGCGCAGCACTATAAAGGCGTAGACGAACAGCTCATTCAACGGCATGCCAGCCTACGAATGGATTTGTTTTTCTTGACGTTAATAGCCTACTACAACTCAAAACTAACCATAGACATCGAGCAAACCAATCGCCAACATGGGCAAGGGGCGCAACAGACCAATACCGCAGCATGCCATAGTGCTATTTTAACCTCTCTATGGGACACGACAAGGCAACGCACAGGCCATCAATACAACACACGCCATACACCTGAACACACCTCTTACCGCACAGGCATTTTAAATGGCACCCATCTTGAAGACTCGCTCAACATGACCGTAGAACTTGATAAGTCGGTGAACTATTTTGACACCCATTATATTGAGGGGAGAACTAAAACCAATCAGAAAATGCGAGCTTGTGCGCTCAACATTTTAAATGACGTCTCGAGTGGAAAAGCGGATCCCATTGAAGGCATGAATACCTTCTTAACATCCATGCACAGCCATTTATTGGCTATTAAAACATCGTACATCGATCACATAGACCTGCAAACCTCCCCAATACAGACGCGCCCAACCATTTTTTCGGCACAATTTAAAGGCTCTTTTTTTAATACGTGTGGCGTGGGATCCGCGCGATCAACCCGCAGAGAAATTGTACTTAAAGAGGATTATATTCAGGCGCAGCTTCCTTTAAGCAAAGAGGATAGAATTCAGCTCAGAGAAAACCCTGGCTTGTTCTCAGTCAGAGTTAAACAAAAGATATACCAAAAAGCATACCTGCAAGCCAAAAAAGATATGGATTTACCGGTGCAATATCAAGGGACAGGCCGGTAAAATCCACGGCTGTCGCATTAAAATTTGATCAACCTGCCGTAGGTTGGGCCTTGGCCCAACAATAACGTATTAAAATCCACAGTTGCAGAAAAAATCCTTGTCGAAATACAGTTAATAGATCTAACCTGTGCGCTCAAGGAGATTTTATACAAGTCCAAACCACATGCAATATCGTAGATTGATCATTCCAGGCACAAGCTATTTTTTCACGGTAGTGCTTCAAGATAGAAGAAGTGATTT
>CANJSM010000036.1 GCA_947477015.1 Legionellaceae bacterium | reverse complement strand
CACGGCTGTCCCATTTAAATGGTTGATTTTCCCTTCTCCCCTTGGGGAGAAGGTGCCCGACAGGGCGGATGAGGGTGTCATCAGGTGGCACGGTTTTGAAAGAATGTGGTATTTTGTATTTTGGTTGAGTAAAAATATCTTGACATGCCCATGCCAGACAGGTTTATCTATTCGCTTTAATAAAGACTGATAAACAACTCATGAACAAGGATGCCTCTGAATGAAGAAGCCGATAAGGGGCATGGTCGAATTGAAGTGCGCAAATGCATTGTGAGCAGCCAAATTGATTGGCTAAAGCAAAAATCAGATTGGGCTGGTATCAAAACAATTGCAATGATTAAAGAGTCTCAACAAGTTGGTGACAAAATCAGTGTGGAACGTCGATTTTTCATCAGCAGTTTACCCGCTGATGCTCAAAAAATTGCTGAGGCGGTAAGAGCTCATTGGCTGATTGAAAGCGCCTTACACTGGACACTGGATGTTGTTTTTAATGAGGATGGATCTCGCGTTAGAAAGGATAATGCTGGTGAAAACATGGCCATTATTCGTCATATCACTGTGAATATGTTAAATAATGTAAAAAAATTGTTTAAAAATGTGGGATTAAAGGCGTTACGCAAAAAAGCAGGTTGGGGCAATGAAACACTCGCGTTAATATTAAAACAAAATTTTTAGGTAATGTATGAAAGATCGAGCACGCTCTTTAAGGCAAGACATGACGGATGCAGAAAATCGCATGTGGTATTTTTTGCGCAACAGGCGGCTCAATGGATATAAATTTGTTCGAGAATATGTGATTGGATGTTATATCGCTGATTTTGTTTGTCGTGAGAAAAAAATTAATCATCGAAGTCGATGGTGGCCAACATATGGATGCGATTGAATATGATCAACAGCGCACAGCACACTTGATCAAACTGGGCTACAATGTATTGCGTGTATGGAATAATGAGGTATTTAATAATATAGAGGGCGTGCTTGCAACAATATTGAGCTCACTCGAAAACCGTGCCACCTGATGACACCCTCATCCGCCCTGTCGGGCACCTTCTCCCCAAGGGGAGAAGGGAAAATCAACCATTTAAATGGGACAGCCGTGACTCAAAACCACATGCCTCTTCAAAAAATCGAGGATCACGTTATACTAATACAAAGTATGCACTCAAGCTCGCAACGTCTAAACTGTCAAGGATCAATATGAACACATTACAACGATTAATCGAGGAACAGTTTGAAGACCGACAACACATCACCCCTGATACCGCTTCGCCCCAATTGTGTGATGCCATTGAAGAAATCATCGCAGGCCTTGATAGAGGTCATTTTCGTGTGGCTGAGCCAATCAATGGCACTTGGCAGGTGAATCAATGGCTTAAAAAAGCGATTCTGCTGTCTTTTCGTATCTATCCAAATCAAATGATGGATGGGGGCGTTTGTCAGTATTATGATAAATTGCCGTTAAAATTTGTTGATAAAGTACCCGCTGAACTGGCCGAGATGGGTGTACGGGTGGTCCCTCAGGCTATCGCTCGTCGCGGTGCGTTCATTGGCAAAAACACTATCTTAATGCCCTCTTATGTCAATATTGGTGCTTATGTTGATGAAGGCGTGATGGTGGATACATGGGCTACTGTCGGCTCTTGTGCGCAAATAGGGAAAAACGTTCATCTTTCTGGTGGTGTTGGAATTGGTGGTGTATTGGAGCCTTTGCAAGCTAACCCTACCATTATTGAAGACAACTGTTTTATTGGAGCGCGTTCAGAAATCGTTGAAGGCGTGATAGTTGAACGCGGTTCGGTGATTTCAATGGGTGTATTCATTGGACAAAGCACTAAAATTTATAATCGCATGACGAAAGAAATTAGCTATGGTCGCATTCCTGCGGGATCAGTCGTCGTAGCGGGCAGCTTGCCCAGCGAGGACAAATCGCATAGCCTCTATTGCGCTGTTATTGTCAAACAAGTGGATGAAAAAACCCGTGCAAAAGTCAGTGTAAATGAATTATTAAGAGACATTAAATAATGCATGAAATACGGGAGAGCCTAAAAAAACTTATCAGTTACGCCTCAGTTACCCCTCACGATTGCGGCTGTCAAGAGTATATGATTGAAACGCTTGAGCGTATTGGGTTTGATTGCCAGCGTTTTGATAACGCTCCTGTGTCTAATTTTTTTGCTCAAATCGGCACAGGGTCACCCTGCTTAGTATTTGCCGGACACACGGACGTTGTTCCCGTAGGCGATCAAACAAAATGGCACAGTGATCCATTTACTTTGATCGAAAAAAACGGCTTGTTATTTGGTCGAGGGGTTGCCGACATGAAGGGCAGTTTAGCCAGCATGTTGGTCGCTGCTAAACAATTTGTTGATGCTTACCCGGATTTTAATGGCAGTCTTGGTTTTCTCATCACCAGTGGTGAAGAAGGAAATGACTACCGCTTAGGCACCCCGCATGTCATGGCTGAGTTACAGCAACAAGGCATTCATCTTGATTATTGCATTGTAGGGGAACCCTCTAGCACCGAACGTGTTGGGGATGTCATTAAAATTGGGCGTCGAGGCTCACTCAACGCAAAACTAACCTTGCATGGAAAACAAGGGCATGTGGCCTACCCCCATTTGGCTGAAAATCCCATTCATACCTTGAGTCCCGCATTAGCTGAGTTAACCGCTATACGCTGGGATGAAGGCAACGATCATTTTCCACCCACCTCAATGCAAATTACTCATATTGCAGCAGGAGGTGAAGCCAACAACATTATACCTGGTGAATTGATTCTACAGTTCAATATTCGTTATTCAACCGAACAAACTGAATCCAATCTTAAATCCCAAGTAGAAGCATGCTTTGCGAAGCACGGCTTAGATCCAATCATTGACTGGACATTAAGCGGCGAACCATTTTTGACCTCGCAAGGGCGTCTTCTAAGTAGCTGTATCAGTGCCATCGAACAGCACACCGGTCAAACACCTGAATTATCAACCAGTGGCGGTACATCTGATGGCCGATTTATCGCACCGTTTGGTGTTGAAGTGGTTGAGCTAGGGCCTGTGAATGCGACCATCCATCAGGTCAATGAGTGCGTTGCATTAGATGATTTAATCACGTTAACTGAGCTGTATTTGGGAGTTTGTGTGATGTTGTTGACTTAGCTTTTCTTGCGTAATTTAGTTTATCCCCTATGACGGTTAAAATCAAATTTAACCGTCATAGGGGATAAAAACCGTTCTTAAATTTGGATAAAGGCACTCGGTTATCTTCTATTTCTTGCGCCAATTACGAATTGTTTGCATGGCAATGCTTATGCCTACAAGGAACCCTACTCGGTCAGCGCGGTCATTCGCTCATCAGCTAGCGCTTTTTCATCAACCACCTTGGTAACACAGGAATCAGACCAAACATTTAGTGCTGTTTCCAACATGTCAATTAAACTATAAAACGGTAGGATAATCCCCATCAAAGTAATGGGAACATTCATACTGGCCAATAAACTCGTACTTAAGAAAAAACAGCCCATTGGAATTCCTGCGTTACCAATAGCTGCAACGGTAGCAATCACGACCCATAGCCCCATCGATGCAAGAGATACGTGCATGCCGTTGTTTTGCATTAAATAAACAACGGTCGCAAAAATAAAAGCGGCACATCCATTCATATTGATGCTGGTGCAAAGAGGCAAGACAAAACGGCTTATTTCAGGTTTTACATGCAAGTTTTTCTCAACGGTATCCATAGTCACAGGCAAAGAGCCGACCGATGATTTTGAAAAGAATGCGACAGATAATGCAGGTAACATGCCTTTCATGGCTGCAAATGGCCTAATTCCCTGTGATTTTAACCATATAGGCAACACCACAAAACCTTGCACTAAATTAGCAAGGACAATAATCAACAAGTATTCGCCAATGCCTTTAACATCTACTCCACCGCGCAATTGAACAACGGTTGTCGTGATAAAGCCAAATAAACCAATAGGAATAATAGCGATGACCCAACGTGTAATCACCATAAACAAACCATGGGCTCCACGGAAAAACTGGGTAATGGTATGCCGTGCCGGTTCATCGGGAATAACACGGATGGCTATACCTATCACAATCCCTAAAAACAACACGCTGATCACCTGATTATCAAGAAAAGGGGAAACAATCGTGGTTGGAATCAAATTGGCAACGTGTTGAAAATAACCCAGTTCATTGCCTTGCACGGTCGCTGAGGCGATGACATGCTCAGAAACCGCAGCCACCATGCCAGGTTGTATCAGCATGTATAACAAACAGCTAATCCCTGCTGCAATTAGAGTGGTGCCCAGGGTGTAACACATCGTGCGGCGCCAAACCGTGCGCATCATGCCGTCTGAGCGATAATTAGAGAGGGTTACAATAATAGATAGTGCAATGATCGGCAAACTAATGCATTTAAAAATACGAATAAACACATCCGCAATGAAAAACCCTAATGATTTTAATAAGACGATGTCAGACATTCCACACAACACACCCAACAGGATCATGATCGTGTATAAAAATGGTGAGCTTTGCCAAAATTTAATCTTTTTTGTATGCATGTAAGAACCCTTTATCAGCATTGATGCACTGTATGTTTAATTTTATTCAATTAAGCAAAAATTTTACCATGCCCCGTGTTTCTGTCAAGGTAAAAATTGAGTTTACGCCAGCTGATCACTCCAGCATTGATTATATGTGCCTTGGGTAGTTCACAATGATCCGTATCTATAGCATTTGCAACCCTCAATTGGATGATCATCTTCGGCTGCTGCATGCTAGCAATGGTCACCAACCAATGTTGGCTCCCTTGAGTACCATTATCGCTCTTAACCTGTAAGCACGGATAGATCCCCTGCTCTGCCAACAAGTACCTATATTGATGCTCTCCCTCAACCATAATGCATCCTTGACTCTCTAACAACATTTCCACTGATTGTTTAGGGTCTTTATCTCGGGCTACACAAGCCGCATTTGTTCTATCAAGACGATAAGCCAGCTGCTCCATTTCACGGAATATTTGATGATTAGTCATCACCTGATGACTCGATTTAATATACAAGAACACACTCTGCATCAAAGATGTAACCAACAATGTCATGATCATGAGCATCATCAGAGTAGTTAGCAATACTATACCAGCCTGCTGACGGACTACCATGCTCTAACTCTAGCTTCAATAGTCAAGGATTGATCTACATCAAGGCCCAAACGAACTACAGTAAGATGCTCTTTCTCTTCTACCGACAATGATTTCACCAATGGAGACAATTCGTCTGTATGGTGACGTTGATAAAACAACCCACTCAATGCGCGTATAAAAAATCGCTCACGCAACCATTCTCCGGCATATACAGGCTGTTGATAAGTAAATGCCAAAGGATTTGCAAGCGTGACTATTTGCCCTTCAGCTGAGCGATGGACGTCCAATACACGCTGCACTTCGGCATGAAAACAATCAGCGAGGATAATGGGGCGATCTGTTCTAACGATGGTATCGTTGGTTAAGACTATCCGAGTTGAGTCCAGTCTACCCAGCATCACATTAAACTCAGAACCCATTCTTTGAATAATTAATTCATGACCTGTTTGAATGCTAGAAAGACCCTCATGAGCATCCCGTTGATCAACTGTAATCAATTGATTCAGGCTCAAGCAAGGCGTAAACCCTGCTTGCCGGATACTGTCTCTTATCAAGTCTGCTGCCAACTGTAATTCCATGGCATCGTCCATGGTTGACTGAAGATGAGAGTACTGTTGTTTGATGGTGATAAAATGATTGAGCAAAGCAATGTTGACAAGACCTGCTAACAACAAGCTAATCATGACTTCTGGCAATCCAAATCCCTTCTGTTTAATCATGGGTACAGCTTAGCCTCGAACGTATTATCTAGTTCAAATAAAGCCTTCATGCGAAGATGAGATTGATTAAACAGCTGACTAACGTGCCATTGCTGTTGCAGTAGCGCCAGCGAGGTAGTCGAGACTAAAAGCAAAGAGATTAATACTTCAATGAGTGAAAAACCACCCGTGTGATTCATGATTATTCCTAAGGTTTGGACTGCAGAAGCGAGTTAAACATATTTATGAAAATACTGGCAACTGTTATTTTAATTTACGTACGGAGAAAATTTCTCATACCTAGTTGCATTTTGTTCTACGATATTTCAATATAGGAGCAGGACAAACAATAACCAAGGAGAACTACATGAAAAAGAAGGATTTGATTAATGCCATTAGCAAAGAAGCAGGAATGGCAAAAAACGAATCAGAAGCTGCATTAAATGCTGTAATCAGCTGTTTAACCGACTTACTTGCGAAAGGCGATTCAATCGTATTGCCCGGTTTTGCTAGTATCTCTGTAAAAAAACGCGCTGCTCGCACAGGCCGCAATCCATCCACTGGTCAGCCCATTAATATACCTGCCAGCAATGTAGTAAGCTTCAAAACCGGATCTAAATTAAAAGAATCAATTAACGCTTAACTACCTCTCTTAGTCTATTAACTGAACCGTATGCAAGAAACACATGCGGTTCAATTCAACACTTTTCTTCTCAGTAATAAATTATTTTTCAAATCGACTTGCATATGTACAATATGACTGCTAGATTTAACACATGGCTTCTAAGGATAAGAAGTCTTTGAAAGGGATTTTCATTCAGATGGATCTGAATTTCAAGGATGATCGCAGGACAAAATGCCCTGCGTGATTGTACAGGCCAGGGCATTGCCCTGGCTTTTTTTTAAGCTAGATAACTTGAGTGCGACAGATAGTTGCGATCAGGGTAATAGGCAAATACAACTGATCCACCCTTGATTGTATTGATAACAGGTTTTGCAAGCGTTTTTGCAATCGATGGGCAACCCCAACTGCGGCCTGCTCTACCAGCCTTTCGTATGTAATCCGGTTCAACGTACCAAGCACCATGTATCACTACACGACGATTATACGCATTATCATTAAACCCTTTTTCCAATCCTTGCAAATTTAATGAATAACCATTTGAACCCATATAAGTGTCTCTAGTTATGTATGTGCCCAAGCTGGTTTGCTTGCTTGAAGCTATATTAGAAAAATGATTTGGTGTGTTCATGCCCGAATTTTGCCCATGAGCAACGTAGGTGTTATATAAAAGACGGTCGTGATTGACATCAAAAACCCACATGCGTTGTTTTGAAGAAGGCAAAGAATAGTCAATCACGGTCAATACCGGTTTTTTGACGCCGCCATGACGGGTTGCTTTATGATAAGCTGCCAAAGCGAATTTAAGAACGCGTTTATTTAATTGAGGGGCTTTTTTCCCCAAAGTCTGAACCTCTGAATTCACATCAAATGATGATGGTCTTGAGAAAATCGTTGAGCTGGATGCTGCGTTACAGGCTAGAACAGCCATTGAAATTAACGTTAATAATATATTCATTTATTCTCCAGTTTTCTCGTTACTTTTACACAGTAGAACGGTGTAATAAGTGGCCATTATATAAAAAAATCGAGTCATAGTAAAACGACCCGCCCCCGAATTTACCTTCTTTTATGAAAAGTTAATCTATTCATCAAGTTAGCAGCATGCAAAACAAAATAAGTAGAAACACAAAACCACAAAAAGGTAATAATAAAATCGATTCGTGCCGCATTTTAACATTAAAACAGTCCAAAAAACAAACTAAAAACAAAAAATAAGATCAGACGAGGTGTTATAAAGAGTGGAAATTTTGCATAAATAACGCTATTCTTTACACTTATTACGTCACTAATCTGGAATTCAACATGCTAAATAAATCAACCATAAAATCTCCGGAAGGATTACGTGCCAACATCAATGAAGCCTATCGAATGGCCGAATTAAATTGTATATCGGCGCTCATCGAACAAGCTGCTTTAGCTGATACACAAGTCGCAAATGTACAAAAGGTGGCGACACGTTTAGTTGAGCAAGTTCGTTCTGAACGAAAAAAAACCACCGGGATCGATTCCTTTTTAACAGAGTATGCCCTATCCAGTAGCGAAGGGGTTGCGTTAATGTGTTTAGCAGAAGCACTGTTACGAGTCCCCGATAATGCAACCATTGATCAATTGATAAAAGATAAAATAGCCCATGCTAATTGGGCCTCTCACAGCGGTCAAAGTGAATCTTTTTTTGTAAATGCAACCACTTGGGCGCTCATGTTAACCGGTAAAGTCCTTAGCCCTGAAAAAGCTGAATCCAGCTTGAGCAAAGCATTAATGACCTTGGTGAATCGCAGTGGTGAAGGTGTTGTTCGCAAATCCGTTGATACTGCCATGCGAATCATGAGTAAGCAATTTGTTACAGGTCGCACTATCAAAGAAGCATTGGAACGCGCGAAGAAAAAAGAAGCCGTCGGTTATCGCTATTCTTATGACATGTTAGGTGAAGCAGCACTCACATCACAAGATGCTGAACGCTATTTTCAAGCGTATACAAACGCTATTCAAGCCATTGGATCAAGCGCTGATTCAAAGGCCAGTGTGTATCAAAAACCTGGAATTTCCATCAAGTTATCTGCTTTACATCCACGCTACCAAGAAGCTCAACACGAACGAGTTCTGACTGAGCTAACCCCTAAATTACTATCTTTAGCACAATTGGCTAAACAATTTGATATTGGTCTGACAATTGACGCTGAAGAATCTGAACGCCTGGATCTATCTCTTGATGTGATTGAACGAGTCTTTAACAACGATAGTTTGTCAGGTTGGAATGGATTTGGTCTAGCAGTTCAGTCCTATCAAAAACGAGCATTTTATCTTCTGGATTGGCTCGCCGCTCTAGCTCGTGGCAAGAACCGTCGTATCATGGTGCGCTTGATTAAAGGAGCTTATTGGGACAGTGAGATCAAAAAAACTCAAATGCTGGGACTAACCGATTATGCAGTCTTTTCTCGAAAAGTATTTACCGACGTCTCATTCCAAGCCTGCGCTAAAAAACTCTTAACCATGACCGATGCGATTTATCCTCAATTCGCAACCCATAATGCCTACTCCGTTGCCCTGATTTTAGGTCTGGTGGGAGACTATCGTGATTTTGAATTTCAATGCCTGCATGGTATGGGTAATGAACTGTATGCTCAAATCGTTCCAGCAAATCAGCTCGGCATCCCATGTCGTATTTATGCCCCTGTTGGCAGTCATGAAGATTTGCTCCCTTATTTGGTGCGTCGATTACTTGAAAATGGCGCGAACTCATCTTTTGTAAATCGCATTGTTGATGACAAAACCCCTATTAATGAACTCGTAGAGGATCCCGTTAGTAAAGCTAGACATCTATTGAGTAAAATCAATCAAAACATCCCTCTGCCCGCTTCAATTTTTTTACCTGAGCGTAAAAATTCACCGGGAATTGATCTCTCGGATCGCGCGTGCCTTGCTGCATTGCAACAACAGCTCTCTGACATGGAACCGATTAACTGGCAAGCGTATCCTTTGATGGCGGAGCGAAAAACGACTAATCAAGACCATCATGCTGTCTACTCACCTCAACGCACTGATCAATTAATAGGTCATGTCACTGAAGCCACCTTGGACGATGTTGAGTGGTCCTTGACACAAGCATGCAGTGCATTTGAAACATGGAGTCATACCCCGGTCACTGAGCGTGCCGCCACTATCGAGCGCTTCGCATGTTTACTTGAAGAAAATATGCCTACTTTTCTTGCCATGGCATGTCTTGAAGCAGGAAAAACATGGAATGACGCCATTGGTGAAGTCCGTGAAGCGATTGATTTCTGCCGTTATTATGCAGCACAAGCTGAAAAATTAATGTCAAAACCAGTCAAGTTACATGGTTATACAGGCGAGCTGAATGAAATGAGTTTACATGCTCGCGGTGTGGTATTGTGCATCAGTCCGTGGAACTTCCCCCTTGCCATTTTTGTAGGCCAAGTGATTGCAGCCTTAGTAACCGGTAACTGTGTGGTTGCAAAACCCGCAAATCAAACCCCATTGATTGCCCATTTGGCAGTAGAATTAATGCACAAAGCAGGTGTTCCTGTGGGTGCTATGCAATTGTTGCCAGGGCCTGGCTCAACGATTGGTTCTGCTTTAGTCGCCGATAAACGCATTAAAGCCGTTATTTTTACCGGATCAACTCAAACAGCGAACATGATCAATACCACCTTGGCCACCCGAGGCGGTGAGATTATTCCGCTAATTGCTGAAACGGGCGGACAAAACGCAATGATTGTTGATTCATCGGCTTTACTTGAACAAGTTGCTGTCGATGTCATGACCTCGGCTTTTGGAAGTGCCGGACAACGTTGTTCTGCATTGCGAGTTCTTTTTGTGCAAGAAGAAGTATATCCACGCTTGGTTTCATTGATTAAAGGCGCGATGGCTGAGCTACGCTTAAACGACCCACGCTGGCTGTCAACCGATGTTGGGCCTGTTATCGATAAGAGCGCCTTAAACATGTTGCAAACGCACGTGAAATCAATGCTGACAAAATATGAATTAATTCATCAATGCAGCTTAGAGCATAATACTGAAACTGGTTACTTCATGCCTCCGACTGCTATTGCTATTGATTCTATCGATGCACTAGAAAATGAAGTATTTGGGCCCGTATTGCATGTAATAAGCTATAAGCAAAATGCATTGGATGATGTCATTGCACAAATCAATAACACCGGGTTTGGGTTAACATTAGGCATACACAGCAGAATCAACAAAACCGTAGAGTACATTCGTCAGCGCGTTCACGTTGGCAACTGCTATGTCAACCGAAACATGGTTGGCGCGGTGGTCGGGCTACAACCGTTTGGCGGTGAGGGACTCTCCGGAACAGGGCCAAAAGCAGGCGGTCCTCAATATTTACTGCGGTTATGTCATGAACGCACCTTTACAGTCGATACGACTGCTGCAGGTGGAAATGCAAGTTTGATGTCGTTGCCAGAGTAACGTCTATTAACATATTAAGGTCCCGCCGCTATTCCGCGGGACCTTACAATTTTATCGACAAGCACTTATCAGTGAGGATACACATGATTGCTCGTAGCCTTATGACCCTATGTTTGTGCCTAATCGGCATACAATCCCAAGCAGCAACCTGCCCGAACCCAGAAACAAGCTCGTTGCAATGGGGCCAAATTCCGGCGCCATGGCTTGAGAACCCATTCTCTGTTAATCCACCGCAAGGTGAAAAAAACACGCGTTTTGTTCGTGCTAACATCATGGTGGCAGGGATTGGTCGCGGCATCGTATGCAATTATGAAAACTCTATAGGCTATTATTCTATTTGGTGGCCGGTCAGCGTCAAAATCCCAGCTAGAGTTGATTACCATTGGATAGAGAGTTATATGGGGTATTCGTGCTATGAATCCCCTGAGGCGTGTGTTTTTTATACTGCGGAAGGCTAAACATTAACACTGTAAACGAGTATGAACAAATCCCATGAATTTTCGCTCATTTTCAGCTATCATTGAATTTTTGATTTCAGGAGTTGTCAGATGCAAGTTGGTCAAGATAGTCTTTCTACGAAAGCACAGTTGCATGTTAACGGTAAAACATATCACTACTATAGTCTTAAAACTGCAGAACAAACTCATTTTAAAGGGATCAGTCGTCTTCCTTACTCACTTAAAGTATTGTTTGAAAACCAGTTACGTTTCGAAGATGGTTCAACAGTAACAACACTCGATATCCAAGCAATTGCTGACTGGTTAAATACAAAAACCTCTGATCATGAAATAGCATATCGCCCTACCCGCGTATTAATGCAAGATTTTACAGGCGTTCCTGCAGTCGTTGATTTAGCAGCTATGCGCACTGCTGTTGAAAAAATGGGGGGTAATCCAGACAAAATTTCGCCATTGTCACCCGTTGATTTAGTCATCGACCACTCCATCATGGTAGATAAATTTGCAACACCTGATTCAATGAAGGTCAATACATCCATCGAAATGGAGCGCAATAACGAACGCTATGAATTTCTAAGATGGGGCCAAAAAGCATTTGCTAACTTTCAAGTTGTGCCACCCGGTACCGGCATTTGCCACCAAGTCAATTTAGAATATCTGGGTAAAACCGTTTGGAGCAGTGAACATAACGGTGAATGGTATGCTTATCCAGATACATTGGTCGGCACTGATTCTCACACCACGATGATCAATGCATTAGGTATTTTGGGTTGGGGCGTAGGCGGTATTGAGGCTGAAGCAGCGATGCTCGGTCAGCCAGTATCTATGCTTATTCCAGAGGTAGTAGGATTCAAATTATTGGGTAAATTGCCTGAAGGGATTACAGCCACAGATCTGGTACTAACCGTCACACAAATGCTCCGTAAAAAAGGCGTGGTCGGTAAATTCGTTGAATTTTACGGCCCAGGTCTTGCTGAACTTCCCTTAGCGGATCGCGCGACCATTTCCAATATGGCACCTGAATACGGCGCAACCTGCGGCTTCTTCCCAGTAGATAAAGAAACACTCCGCTATCTAGAATTAACCGGTCGTGATGAGCAAACTATTGCTTTGGTAGAAGCATATAGTAAAGCGCAAGGTTTATGGTATGACAAAGACAGTGAAGACCCTGTGTTTACCGACAGCATGAGCCTGGATCTCAGTAGTATTGAACCATCCCTTGCTGGCCCAAAACGCCCTCAAGACAAAGTCACTTTAAACACCTTGCCACTAGAATTTAATGCTTTCCTTGCTGAATCGGGCAAAAAAGATGAGCAGACAACAGCATTTCCGGTAAAAAACCATGATTTTGAATTACATCATGGGGATGTAGTCATTGCAGCCATCACCAGCTGCACCAACACATCCAACCCTAGTGTATTAATGGCAGCTGGTCTTGTAGCTAAAAAAGCGCTTGAACGAGGCTTACAACGCAAACCTTGGGTTAAATCATCACTAGCACCTGGCTCAAAAGTCGTGACTGATTATTTAAAACACGCGGGATTACAAACTTATTTGGATCAACTAGGATTCAATTTAGTCGGTTACGGCTGTACAACGTGCATTGGCAACTCAGGACCTCTTCCTGATGCAATTTCTCACAGTATCGTTGAGAATGATCTAGTCGTTTGCTCTGTATTATCCGGCAACCGTAACTTTGAAGGTCGCGTTCATCCACAAGTACGTGCAAACTGGCTGGCATCTCCTCCACTAGTTGTAGCTTATGCGCTGTCTGGCACTACATGCATTGATCTTAATCACGACCCAATCGGTCAAGATCAAAAGGGTAATGACGTCTACCTAAAAGACATCTGGCCTACAAACATTGAAGTGGCTGCAGAAGTAGCCAAAGTATCCGGTAACATGTTCCGTAAAGAATACGCAGAAGTGTTCATGGGCGACGCCGAGTGGCAAGCGATTAAAACAGGCAGTGGAACGACTTACAATTGGGATGAAAACTCAACATATATCCAACACCCGCCTTTTTTCCAAAACATGAGTACGAATCCTTTACCTATTAAGCCTATCAAACAAGCTCATATCTTAGCGTTATTAGGTGACTCCATTACAACAGACCATATTTCGCCAGCCGGATCAATCAAAGCCAGCTCACCTGCAGGCTTGTATCTGCAATCTAAAGGTGTAAAAGAAGCTGACTTTAACTCATACGGTTCACGACGTGGCAATCACCACATCATGATGCGCGGAACATTTGCTAATATTCGTATTCGCAATGAAATGACACCAGAAATTACCGGCGGCATGACACGTTATGTCCCCACGGGTGAAACCATGTCAATTTATGATGCGTCAATGCTTTATCAAGCCAATCATCAAGAATTAGTCGTGATTGCCGGCAAAGAGTATGGTACTGGCTCTTCTCGTGATTGGGCTGCAAAAGGAACGAACTTACTGGGTGTGAAAGCGGTTATTAATGAAAGTTTTGAACGCATTCATCGGTCAAATTTAATTGGTATGGGCGTATTACCCCTTCAATTTGAAGAAGGCACAACGAGAAAAACGTTGAAACTAGATGGAAGCGAGCGAATAAGCATTGACGTGAATGACCAATTAAAACCTGGTGAGAAACTCGTGATGACCATTCTGCGCAGCGACGGCCGTGAAGAGAAAATTCATGTGATTTGTCGAATAGATACTGCAAATGAAGTGGAATATTACCGTCATGGTGGCATCCTGCAGTATGTATTGCGCCATTTGAAGTAAAATTAATATAATGATCTCTGTTGGGCCTAGGCCCAACCTACTTTGCCAGCTCTGTTTTAGTTTCTTAAAGGGTATTCAATGCGTTCTCCTAAAAAAGTTTTGAGTGTTTTTTCTCTGGTCATGATTAACGTGATTGCGGTAGATAGCCTTCGCACATTGCCCATCACAGCAAAACTAGGCTTCTCACTGGTATCCTATTATTTGATAGCAGCATTTGCATTTTTTATTCCTGTCGCTTTGGTAGCAGCTGAACTGGCTACCGCTTATCCCAATACAGGCGGTATTTATGTTTGGGTCCGTGAAGCCTTCGGTCGACGGGCTGCATTCATCACCATTTGGTTACAATGGATTTACAATGTTGTCTGGTATCCCACGATACTTGCCTTTATCGCAGCAACATTGGCCTATTTATTCGCCCCTGAACTAGCAAATAATCGCTATTACCTCTGGGGCACTGTTGTAGGGCTTTTTTGGTTGTTTACCCTTCTTAATTGCTTTGGCATGAAAGTATCCAGCTTAATTAGCATCCTTGGAGCCACACTAGGGACTATTCTCCCAATGACAGGCATCACCATTTTAGGACTCATTTGGGTCTTTCAAGGACGCCCCATTCAGATCACCCACCTCTCTTCATGGTTACCTGATTTCAGTTCATTAGGAAATTTATCATTGTTTTCGGCTGTACTATTTGGTTTGCTCGGCATGGAAATGTCAGCCATTCATGCGGAAGAAGTCAAAAATCCACAGCGCGATTACCCGCGTGCATTGGTTTGGTCAACGATTATCATATTCACAACCTTAGTGCTAGGTTCATTAGCTATTGTCATTGTAGTACCCAACGAAGCATTGAGCGTCGTCTCAGGATTTATTGATGCTTATGCGATATTTTTTAATGCATACAATATGCCTTGGATGACTGGATTAACTGCAGGACTCATTATTCTCGGGGGCGTGAGTTGCCTTGCAGCTTGGATTATTGGCCCAACCAAAGGACTTCTAGTCTCAGCTCAGGACGGTTGCTTGCCACAGCAATTTACACACATGAATCGTCATGGTGCACCTACCGTGATTCTAATGACACAAGGCGTGATATTTACATTACTCAGTACAATCATTATCTTTGTAGACTCCATCAATGCAGCGTATTGGATATTAAGCGACATGTGTGCACAACTTGCCTTGCTAGCCTATATTTTCATGTTTGCAGCTGCAATTAAATTGCGTTATAGCCAACCTAATCAACACCGGTCTTATCGAATTCCCGGTGGCAACTGGGGAATGTGGATCGTAGCAGGCACTGGACTTCTATGTTGCCTTATCACCACGTTAATTGGGTTTGTACCGCCTACACAAATACCCATTGATAATGTTGCTTTTTTTGAATCCTTTTTAATAGGTGGCATGCTTTTGTTTGTGCTGGTACCATGGTGTTTAGCGAAGAGGAATTAGATGGAGTTTAAATGCCTTGTGATTACGATCAACTGCCCCACGCGGGAATTCGTGATTTAATCCCATATGTCCCGGGGAAATCATCCGATGAACTCGCGCGCGAACGTGGATTGACTCGTATTATTAAGCTGGCGAGCAATGAAAACCCATTGGGGTGCAGTCCATTAGTTACACAAGCGTTGACCCATCTAGCACCACAAAAAATTGCAGCCTACCCTATGTCAGTGAACCACCCCTTACGTCAGAAATTGGCAGACAGTTCAGGGGTTGACACTGAGATGATAACTCTCGGCAATGGTTCTGATTCACTGTTTTGTTTACTGCTTACGTGCTTTGCACTGCATAACAACAAACACATATTAACCCATCAATATGCTTTTAGCTCCTATGCTATTCAAGCAAAAACATTGGGTATTCCAGTCGTTACAACTGCAGTGAATTCCGATTTTAGCGTTGATGTTGATGCCCTAATCAATGCTTGTAATGAACACACTGCATTAATTTTTTTGGCGAATCCCAATAACCCGACAGGGTTGTTGATAGATCATACAGAAATCAAACGGCTGTTAGAACATATTCCAGAAACCACTCTGTTTGTTCTGGATGAGGCCTACTTTGAATACACGTGTCGGTTTGGCCTTAGCCCTACGCCAAGTTCCTGTTGGGCCAAGGCCCAACCTACGATTGAACTATTAAAAAAACATCCAAACTTAGTCATTACTCGTACCTTTTCAAAAGCGTATGGCTTGGCTGGATTGAGACTAGGGTATGCGATTGCAAACCCCCAGATCACAGCACTTCTATACCGAATTCAATTGCCTTTCGTCGTTAACATAGCAGCCCTAACAGCTGGATTCGCAGCGTTAGATGACGAGGATTTTATACAAAAGACTGTGCAGGTCAATAATCAGGGATTAAAGCATATGCAGCAAGGTCTGCATGCATTGGGATTCACACAATTGCCTTCCTCTGCAAACTTCATAACTTTTGATTGCAATAGAGACTGCCTGCCAATATACCAAGAACTACAACACCATGGCATTATTGTGCGGCCCCTGCATCCTTATGGTTTAAAAAATTATTTACGTGTCACCATAGGTACTGAAGAGCAAAATCATTTTTTCTTGGATAAAATGATTTTATACTAGGGGCCGTTCCCTAGACTTTCGGCTCAAAAGTCTCTTCAACTGCAGGGAATTCTCTCGCTTCAATCGACATGACATACTCCTCATGATGATGAGCAAAAAAACCAAACATATACTGATTGGCAGATAGACCAGGCTCATTTCGAGGACTCATTACCTCAAGACACGCAACATAATAGGGTTCTATTTTCCGGTAATAATAATTGCCGGCGACATCAATACGACTAGATAAACAATCAATCAACTTGTTCAAAACACCCAACTCAAACAAAAGGTTAAACTGTTCGACTTTAGTAGGTGAAGCGAGCAAAAGACTTAGCTGCTGCGTTAATTTATTAGGGTGCAGCGACTGGATGAAAGGATTTTCAGGGCTTGAAAAAATACGTTTGATAGCACTGACAGCATCAGACGAAAGAACGAATCCATCACCAACCAAACGAACTGCACGGAAGACACGGCTTAAATCTTCACTAAAACTTTGGAAGGGCTCATGAATGGTATTTATTTTTTTACAGTGCGTGTCAACAAATGCATTAATCCCTGAGATAACATGCATTTCCTGGCGTTTTAAATTAAAGTATCGTGCGCCTATCGTGAAATCTAGCAATTGAGCATGCTCATCACAACTTTTTTCTGATACGATAAACTCCAACTTAAATTGTCTCCAAGTGAGTGGTATGACATAGCGATTAAATTTTCGATATCCCCACTCCCCCGTGTTAGGGTTAAAACTCGTCACCACACCACCCTGTTCAATAAAAGAATCAATAAGAGTTTGTGCTTTTTGTGTTTCATCAAATGTTCTGATATTCGGCAGCAAAATATCAAAGTCACTAGGGTTCTCTTTATAATGCGCACTGCCATACAAATACCCTTCACATTCGCCGCGCTGAAATAAAATCGATATTTCATCCAACAGTTCTTTTAAGTAAGGATTAGCTAAATAGCAACGCGGGAAACCTGACCATGCCGAAGTTTCTGCCTTTAGTTGGGCCTTAGGAGAAAGCTGTTGGTAGCCCATTACGGCCAGTGAGGTGTCTTGAGGCGGCAAGCAAGTTACATGTACAGCAGGATGCTCTTCTGAAACTTCTGGAACATAGAGACCGTGGCAGGAAAGATAAACTAGAAACGGCGAATCCACTTTGATTAAATTAGCTATATAGCTCGAACGATCAGACTGCGTTAAGCGCCCCCATAAATAGCGGACAATATTCAAATTCTCTTTGATAAGCGCAATATCAAGCGCATTGCATCGATCGTCTCGTACTTTTGTTATTGATAAACTTAAACCCGGTTTTTCAACGCACCAGCGAACCAAGGCTTCATTTTCCTGCTCACATGCTACTTGCAATAAGGTCGAGTTAAGCGCATCTAATTTGGTTGTTTTCGGTTGAAAAGTATGATGAAACCAGGCCACGTCATCTAAATGTCGATGTTTAATCATCACACAGAACGGCGTTTCATTTTTTTTGTTACGCGCATTTGTATCTAAATTATATTTAGTCACTAACGTAGTGATTTCATCACGAGATAAATTTAAACAAGCCATATGAATCGGAGTTTGTCCATCTTCAGTCCACGGGCCAAACTCACCGACATCATGTTTACACAAATGATTTAGTAACGCGGGCAATTGGTTCAGCGTTTTTAACGGTAAAAGCGATGAGACTCGTTTTTTATTCACCTTTTCAAGATACATCATGCAAACTCTTATCGTCGCAGAATTAGGCGATGATCTGGCAAGGGCTAAATCAAACAAGGTATTCCCTTCATTATCACGGTGAGTGATGTCTATCCGATCTGCGTTGAGCAACAAATCAATTAACACATGCTGATCAAATAAAGATAAATAATGTCCAACATGACGACCCCTACTGCATAAATAACGCGTGTCAACTATTTTTCCCTTAGGCAAACGACATAAATACAATGCAATAGCAATTTTGTTCAGTTTAGCCGCTAGCAATAAAGGCGTATCACCTGAGCCATTGACTAGGTTAATATCAACACCATGCTCTTGTATAAGCCAATCGAATGTCGCCAAGCTAGCTCGTCCTTCATGAATAAGACAGTGTAAAATTCCATTGCCATCCGGAGTTACCGCGTGAATATCCAAATCTGGATATACGCGTAGCAAATCTTTAGCAAAGGCAGGAGTGTCAGAAAAGCATGCGGCAGTCACTGCTAAATTACGTCCAAGCGGATCAAGCAGGTTGGGGGATATCTCACATAATAAATCAGGCACCCTTAAGTTTGCTCCTTTCATAAGAGCCCACTGCACCAAATTGTAACCTTCTGTTGACAGTATCTCATCCAACCGACGACCTTGCTGCTTGACTATCTGAATCAATACACTCAGTAAGTCCTGTTCATTATTTAGAGCATGGTCCTCTACACCCAGCTGTTTTAAGCCATAAAAAAACATATTTCGGACCCAAAGGCTGGGAGGTCCTACCCTAAGTTCTTCTCCAGTAAAGGGATAACAAATTCTAATTGGATCTAATATCGTGCAATGAAAAATCGTCTCAAAACAGTTGGACCGAGCATAGATATTGGCATTTTTGCTTAAAAGATAGGTAACTAATTTTTTATTTTTATACCTAACTGCTAACAATAACGCCGTCTCACCGTCATCATTTACCGCATTGATATCATCGCCCTTTTCTTCGATAAGCCATTTCACCAAAGTGAATAGATTAAAACGAACGGCGATCATTATTGCGGTATCACGGGATGAATTGCAATCAGGCAAGTTATCTAGAAAACACTGACTCCAAAAAGAATAAGGCTCCGACTCGATCAATTGAAGAGGATGTCCATTGACTTTGTCTCCAAAGATAGTGCAGTTACAGTCTTCAAGAAGCCATTTCAGATAGCTTGCGTTTTTATATTTAAAACTTTTGAGAATATAGGAGCTACTGTGTACAAGAAAAGGGAATTTAGAGGCGCCATGTTCAAACAAAAAATTTAAAAATAAAATATCTTCCTCTTGCAAGTTGCCTCTATGGTCAACATAAGTGGCTATAGCCCATTCATCTGCTCGCAACTCATCTGTAAACCTAAGCACCATTTTGTTTAATTGAACCACCTTATCTTGCCACCCTTGTTCTCTCAATTGTGGCGCAAGCCTGTAAATGGATAGCAATTTTTGCATATATTTAATAACATGCTGCCGGTGAGTGTCTTGAGCTAGTTTACAAACTTGATCGGCATACGCACTGACAGTCGATTGCTCTGTTGCGAATTGTGGTCCCATGGTAATAGTATAAGTTTGAACTTTTTTAGATTTTTTCTGTTGTTTTTTTTTCATAGGACACGCTGTATTTTGTGTTCTTTATTTTTACCACAAGAGCTCTAAAGAGTCAACATTCAATTTAGGTAACTCCCCACCACGGCTGTCGCATTAAAATTTGATCAACCTGCCGTAGGTTGGGCCTTGGCCCAACAATAACGTATTAAAATCCACAGTTGCAGAAAAAATCCTTGTCGAAATACAGTTATTAGATCTAACCTGTGCGCTCAAGAAGATTTTATACAAGTCCAAACCACATGCAATAT
>CANJSM010000035.1 GCA_947477015.1 Legionellaceae bacterium | reverse complement strand
TTGTATAAAATCTCCTTGAGCGCACAGGTTAGATCTAATAACTGTATTTCGACAAGGATTTTTTCTGCAACTGTGGATTTTAATACGTTATTGTTGGGCCAAGGCCCAACCTACGGCAGGTTGATCAAATTTTAATGCGACAGCCGTGTTTTGAGGGTATGGTCTGGTTATGATTTTTGGATGTTTGGTCCTAACATTAAACTTATGCTAGTATTTGGTTCTTTATTTTTACACATGGCAGGACGGCGTGAACATTACAAACCTTGTCAGAGACATAGCCTCTCTTCAGCGTGAATCCATTATCAATTGGAAAAAACAGGGTGTACAACTCACTCAGGAAGATTTTTTTAAATTGGTTGAAGAAAATCACGCGTTTAATTTTCAACTTTGGCATGCTGAAGATAGAGCTCGACGTGATGACTTAGGGCATGAGATGGTCTACCTCGCTAAGCGAGAAATCGATCACTGTAATCAACAACGCAATAATCGAATGGAGTCTATTGATGCATGGTGTGTTGACGCGCTTCAGCCCGCCTCTCATGTGCATTGCCCTGTGCATTCGGAAACACCCGGTATGATGATCGATAGATTGTCTATCATGGCACTTAAAGGCTACCATATGGGTATTCAAGCGACACGCGAAGGGGTTGATTCGACACATCGCGAGGCTTGCTTAGGCAAGTTAAGGGTGATTGAAGAACAGCAAAGGCAATTGTTGAGTTGTCTTGAAGATTTGTTGCACGCGGTCCTCAATAAAACACGCACGTTTCGTGTTTATCATCAATTTAAAATGTACAACGATCCTACTCTAAACCCGGAATTGTATCAGAATCAGACATCGAATCTGACAACTCAGCCTGAGTATCCTGTTCGCTAGACTCAAAAGAGTCGCGGCGGTCAGCTAGTGGAGATGCGCTTGTTAACGGGTGACCTTTGGAATGTTTTGATAATGAATTAGGGTTGAAAAAACTCTGATTCATCGAGCCATTGCTCATGGTTGTACTAAAGATAACCGTGTGTGGAGAGGGACGGTTATCTATCGCCTCACTGACATTAAAAGGGGAGCTTGGTTCAGAGGTGGGCGATGCTTTAAGATCGTTATTAATCGTTGGGTTAACCTCCTCGATCTTGATATCGGGAGGAACTAATGAGCTCTCGGCTTTGTTATCTGGTTTTTTTTTATCGGGTTCCTCGACCTTAAAGCCTCGGCCCAACCGTGCAAACCCTCTTAATCCAAACGTCACAGCAAATAAAATGGCATTGATCCAGGCAAAAATAAACATGCTGTCCGTATCATGGTAATGTCCATCTTCACCCATCTCCTGAAAGGCAGATAAAAGCTGTTCAACGCCACGAATCCCTTTTCCTGCTCCAGAACAGGCACCACGAGCTACTTCAAGGGGAGCTTCATAAAGCACCGGAGTCTTTATTTTGGCTTTTGTAGGCTTTGTTTGCTCTATTTCTTGCTCAAGATCTGAAAAAAATTGTAGTGTTGATTTAGTCTTATTGGAAGCAGGGGTATTGTCCGATGAACTAAACCCATGAGGAAAATAATGATTGATTAATGCAATGGTTGGCGAAATCATTAAACTAGCCAATCCTATTGAAACAAAACACAATACAATCACGGGAGAATAAGGCACTAACAAGACTAGATTAATGGTCGCAATTAAAAACATTAAACTGGCTAAAGCACCATAAGTGTCAAGTCCATTTTTTAACCCACTCATGAAGATGAAACCAAAGGACAGTTCGGATTGGTAAGTAAATTGATCGCGAATGTTTCGGCTTTTTCTCCACGTTTTTTTGAATAAATCATCAAAGAATGCTTTATCAGCCAGAAGTTTATTGTGTTCTTGCTGATTGTCAGGCAGCTTAACCAACGCTCCATCGAGCAAGCGTATTTTCTCACGTAGTAGGCGAACTTCTTTGATGACCATAGCCAATTCAACCTCGAGTTGGCTGACCAATAATTCGCGTTGATAATTTTGCTCTTCAAACACTCTTGTCGCAATGCAAGTCAGGGCAAAAATAAATGACGTTGTCGCCACGAAAATAAAAAACAATGAGGTGGGCGCGCTTATTGTTAAACTTAATGCACCAAAATACAGGTAAGGGGAGTCAATTAAGCCACTGAATGCTCCTGATAGCTGAGCATAAAGCCAAAAAAATTGAGAGTGTGATGGCGGTTTAATTTTATCTGCGATACGCTCATGTTCTTTTAGTAAGTCTTGGTACAACAAGTCAATGTTATTTAAGTCTGTTTTAACAAGCTCTTTAGACAAGGTCTTAATTAAGGGGTCCAACAAGTCAAGATTTAATTTTTTAGCGCTTTTTCGTTCGTCTCTTATGTAGCGTAACCATATTCGATTGCATGCAGCAAGAGCGCCCATCATCAGGCCGACAGGGGTGGCTAATTGATGATAATTTCTCCCTACTATCAATAAGTCTGTGATAACAAAGGTGTTTCGTATCGCGGTATCCGTATTTTTCATGGCTTTCAATGCGTCACGGACATAAGACCAATAACTGGCTATAGCGCCAGTGAAGGTGAGTGTAGGAGAGGCTCTGTAAAAAGCAGCGTCCTGGGTAAGGAGTAAATCATCAGCCTGCTTGATGGATAATTGCAAACTTTGGGTCGGTGGGGTGTTCTTGTCTATTAATTTATTGATGAAAGCAGCATTAACCAGATCACCTGCTCGAGTAAACACAGTCTCGGTACCATCTGGTGCGATATAGACCAGCTCTTGTGCATCCCAGACATAACAATTAACATGTTTGAGTTGTCTTGCTTTAGCAAGAGACATGAAGTGAAGGTAGTAGCCATCATCATCCATGGTATTGCCAATGACTGAGCATCCGATCAATACGGCAGACTCAATGGCAATAATCGCAATACCTAAAGGACTAAGACTCCAATTACGTAATACATCAGAGGATGAGGAGTGGCTGTTGGTATACGCGATTTTAAAACCATATTTAAGCATGCTAAACGATGTGCTTAAACCATCTAAGGCACCATAAACACCATAGATCCATTTAGCATCGTTTAATTGTTTTGCTTTCAGAAGAGAATTCTTGACCAATGAATCGTATTGAACACCGATTTGCTCGGTGAGCGGACTCATATTACTTGCGCCATCGGTTTTGGCTCGTTCAACATTTGTCTCTACGGGCAGCGGCTAAGATGAAAAATATTATACAGGCTTTATTGCAGAATGGCAACCATATTTTCATACTGGCCTATATTTGCATCAAAAACATTCGCCGGCTACAATCTATGGTTGTGATGCTGTGCCTGCAGATACAAATCTGATACGATGGTCAGCTTTTGATATACTCTGTAGGAGATATAATGCGGTTATTGACGCTACTCTTTATTTCTTGGTCACTGTTAGCGGGAAACGCTATGGCAAATCATGAAAAAATAACATACGGCTACATTGAGAAAGCCACTTTGGTGGACAAGGATTTAACATTGTCCGCAAAACTCGATACAGGCGCAAAGTCTGCTTCGTTAAATGCCACTCACATTACTGAAATCGAAGAGGGCGGAAAGCCTTTTTTGACATTTATCGTGCCCAGCAAAGAAGGTGATATCCACTTTAAATGTGAATATGTGGGCAAGGTGAAAATTAAAATTCGTGCAGGTGAAGCGCACGTTAACCCATTGCTATTAGAATCAAACAATCGCCCAGTAGTTCTCATGCGCATTAAACTTGGCGATAATGATCAGACGATTCGGGTCAATTTAACAAACCGAAAACGCTTTATTTACCCGTTGTTGCTTGGTCGTGAAGCCATCATTGCCTTTAATGGAGTGATAGACCCCAGTTTGAAATACACGGTTAAGACTATACAACCAACTAATGAACAAACGAAACAGAGCGATCAATGAAATCAACCAAACGTCATTTATATGGATTAATCATTACCTTATTTATAGTTGGCATGGGTATCTTTTTTTATCGTCATCTCATTCTTGATGTGCCCCTCACCGATACGGAAACAGTCAACAGTTGGATGATAGAAGCCAATTTGCGTTTTGTCTCTGAGCGCAATATGCCGGTTAAAGCCAGTTTTACCATACCCTACATGCCACCCCATTTTGCGATACTGGATGAGTATTTTGTCGCTCAACATTATGGTGTGACAACCAATTTAAACGGAAACAATCGCAGAACCGTATGGGCTTTGCGGCGCAGTAATGGCCCTCAATCGTTATATTACCGGGCAATTTTCCATGAAATGGAAGGCAATGATGCCTATTTAGCCAAACCGCGCCCGATGAAAATTCTGTCATTAGAAGAAAATAAAAAAACGGCCGTAGACACTATTATTGCTCAAGCACGCCAATCATCGGCAGACATACAGACATTCGCACAAAGCACCATCAAAGAACTCAACAATAAAGACGGCAATGCTAAATTACTGGTAGGCAATGAGTTCGATGATGGGCATGTGATTGATGCCGCAATTACTGTGTTGAATCAAGCCAAAATTAATGCCATGACGGTCTATGGTCTTCACTTAAGCCAACAAACCAGAGCCGAGTTTAAATTATTTTTGACCGTTTTTAATGGTAAAAATTGGATTTACATCAATCCACGCACAGGGGTTGCTGGTTTACCAAAAGATTTTCTAGTTTGGCAATATGGCAGTGACCCGATGTTTGAATTAACGGGTGGTAAAAAACCAGTATTTACCCTGACAGTGTCCCCCACGCCAATTAACGCACTGAGTGTTGCTAAAGCCCATGGTTTACAGACTGAATCACAATTGTTGCGCTTTTCTTTGCTGCAGTTACCGGTTCATGTGCAACAAACCTATAAGATTTTACTGACGGTACCGATTGGCGCGTTTATTATTTTGATTTTGCGTAACTTCATTGGATTGAAAACGTTTGGCACGTTCATGCCGGTATTAATCGCCTTGGCGTTTCGCGAAACGCATGTGATCTGGGGCATCATTCTGTTTACAGTTATTGTATCCTTCGGTCTTGCTGCGCGATTTTATCTAGATCAACTTCGATTGCTCCTTGTGCCGAGGCTCGCAGCCATTTTGACTGTGGTGATCATGCTCATGATATTCATCAGTGTAGTGAGTCAAAATTTAGGGCTAGAAGCGGGTTTATCTGTCGCATTGTTCCCCATGGTCATCCTCACCATGACCATTGAACGCATGTGCGTGATGTGGGATGAGCGAGGCGCATCGGAAGCCATTAAATCGGGCGTAGGTAGTTTGATTGCAGCGGTTGTTGCGTTTGGAGCCATGAACTATGGGCCGTTACAATATTTAGTGTTTGCGTTTCCAGAGTTGTTATTGGTCTTGCTATCCATTATTTTGTGGTTTGGTCAATATCGCGGCTACCGCCTGTTTGAACTGTTTCGCTTTAACGCATTGGCTGGAAAATCATAATGTGGAAAATATACCAGCGATTACGTAAGGGGGGCGTGTTAAGCATCAACCAACGCAATAGTGACTACGTCTTACGGTATAACCAGCGAAAATTGTATCCACTGGTTGATGATAAATTAAAGACCAAACGACTGGCGCTGCAAGCAGGCATTGCGGTTCCACCCCTTTATGCGCTGATTGAATCAGAACATCAAATTAAAAAACTAGACAAAATATTAGAACCCTATTCGGATTTTGTCATTAAACCAGCAAGGGGTGCGGGCGGTGATGGCATTATTGTTATTACCGACAAAGTTTTTGGCCGCTACCGACAAATCAACGGCAAGTTATTAACCAGTCAAGAACTAAGTTATCACCTCTCATGCCTACTGTCTGGCGCATATAGCTTAGGTGGGCACTCGGATTATGCCTTGATTGAGCGCCGCATTATTGTGGACCCGGTCTTTGCTGCAGTCAGCCACGAAGGGGTGCCGGATATTCGCATTATTACTCTACTAGGCTATCCTGCAATGGCCATGGTGCGCCTACCGACTCGTTTATCCGGTGGCAAAGCAAACCTGCACCAAGGCGCCATTGGTGCAGGCATAGATTTAGGCACTGGATTAACGCTTGGCGGCGTGTTCCACAATGACGCCATTGATTACCATCCCGACACCATGAACCCTATCGTAGGCATCACCGTGCCTTACTGGGATAAAATTCTGGAAATCGCAGCCGGTTGTTATGAATTAACAGGATTAGGGTATTTGGGGGTGGACATTGTCCTCGATAAAGATCTAGGACCCGTGATGCTAGAGTTAAATGCACGTCCTGGCTTGAACATACAAATCGCCAACCGAGACGGCGGTTTACAGCGTTACCACAAGATAGAAGAACGCGCCGCATTGGGTCGAGAGTCGATTCAAGCACGTGTTGCGTTTAGTCAGAAGGAGTTTGCTCGGGACAAGAGTTAATGTTTTTGACAAACCACATAAAAAACACGTGGTTTGCCAAAATAATTTAGATGATAAGTTCATCTTTGGTTTGAGTAGAATGCCATGAGGCTTGTTTCATGCCCATCGGTTTAAAATCTAATATGCCCTGTATATGTTAATTAGCAACACATGTTCCTGTTGATGAATCGTATTTGTGTTGAGCACAGTAACGTTGAATTTTCATACATATACCTTGAGTCGTATCATAGCAATTTTCTGGAGATTTGTCTGCGGAGACGCACAGCACTGTACCACCTGAGTTAGTAGTTGAAGAATTACGAGGCGCGCGGCAATAAACTGTAGGTCCGCCGGCTTCGCAGGTAACATTATGGTCGCAGTCAGCGGCCTGCGTTTCACGCGATTTAGTCACAGTGACTCCACCGCTAGAATTTTTTTCCACGGTAATCGTCTCTGTGGCCATGACTGTTGCAGTACTTAATGCTAGGGTTAAACCTAAGATCGTTGCTAAAGTAGACTTTTTCATTTTCTCTCTCCATAGAATAGTTATTACAGCGCTCATGCTAAAATGTAGACTAGTTTATGGCAAAAATCCAATGTGGCTTTTTAAGTATCAATGAAAAATGTCGAAATATTTTATTTTAAGCAGCTGCTGTTTAAGAAATGTAAGATGAGTGTAGATACATAATAGAAAGGGCCAATCAGTGTGTCGCCAATTGACCCAGTGGAATGACACATAGCAAGTCCAACCTCGCAGACTTACTATCGCATAAATTGCGCATGCTTGTCAAGATTTTGTTTAATCCGGCATATTATCCAAAATGGGCGTAAAGTTCCAAATGCCATAATTAATCGCAGCAGGATTGACTCCGGTTGCAAACACACCACCTCGGAATAACGGGTCGCTGGTTGGAGGGTATTTGCCATACAACACGCTAAAATCAGCATTTATCCCCTGATAAAAAGATAAAATGTTCTGTAAGGTCCATCCTGTGCCCCCTAAAAATATCGAGGGCGCTTGAGCCAATCCTTCTCCTGAAAACATGAGATAAACCGGTGAACCATTGGTGTTGGGAATATCACTAATCGGTGCTTGTTGGGTCATGATGTACGACAAATAAGCGGTTGCAAGCGTTAAATTAGGTGCCGCATGTGTCGAGGGATCAAGGTATGTAAAAACATTGGATGTCGTTTGAGTAGCGTCTGGGCAAGGAATTTCAGGGCTATAGGGTACAGAACCATTGTCTTCATCCACCACATACAATGGTGTGGGATAGGGGGTGTGGCTGATGCAGCCGGTGCTGTACAAGGGAAAAAATCCTTCTGTAATCAAGTCGGTATAAGGCGCGACTATTTTAGGTCCTAAATTGTAATTTTGAGGATAGCCATAGTCCAAGGCATCGGAACCATAAGCATTATCGCAATCAAGTGGAGGAACTGGGCATCCGCCATAGCTAGGTAAAACCCACCCGAAATTAACATAGGGAGACGCGAGGGTTACGCCAGCTGGACAAGATACATTGGGCGCTGCTTTGGGTGGATTAAGGCACGATTTGACTAGCCGAATAGTGGGTGGATCTTCTGGAACGGCATAGCTTTGTTCTAGTGAAAATAGATTAAATCCTTGCCCGGTTTGGGTAGGATCAGCGAGTTTGTTGATTTCATTCATCACAACAATGCTCGCATTCAATACGCACTGCCAATCATCTTGGTTGCAACCCCAGTTACTGTAACTGGTTTTGGAGTCATCAGGGTGGTAGCCAATCAACAGTGGATTGGTATATTTAGTACGTAATGCAGCGATCAAATCCGCATAGACTTGGCAGCTTGCCGGAGAAGCTGCCGAACAACCATTTGCTCCAGCCACCACACGAAGATGAATTTGTTCTACATTGGGCGCTAACGTATAGGTCTTGCTAATAAATTTGGCTTGATCAGTTGCGTCTGTGGGGGCTTCTGTGTCTGCAACCAAGACTTTAATCCACGTGTTACTGTTTGGAGACTCTTCAGCAAGGGTCGATAAAATATGTAAACTGTCCACGACCGCCGCAGGTTTGGAACAAGCAAAAGGAGAGGGATTGTTATTGCATAGCACAGGTCCACCGATGATGGTTTTAGGAATTTGATTGCCTCTGATTCGCAAATTTAACAAACAAGAATCGCCTTGATTGAGGACGATGGGATTTGAGCACGCGCCGCTTGTTGTCGTGATTTGAGTGATACCCGGAATGGGCTGCATGACAAAATTACGCAAGCTTTTGGTCATGTTGGTGACCCGATACACGCTTCCAGCCGAATCATTACGCGCTAACGTTGACGGCGCAGCTTTTATCACTTTAATCGATAATAGCGGGCTACTAGCCAATGTATCTTTAGAAGCAAGACTAACTAGTGCAATCATCATATACCGCTGCCATTCCTTGATGTTCATTTGACTCCTTGTCAGCAGTTTAAACAATATAACTTAAGCTCATTTGCAATTGGTTGGTATAAAAATGATTCATTTGAATGCCATTGGCAGAGGTTTGCCCCAAGCTTGGCGATAACTGGCTAGCTCCCCAATCAGAAAATAAATACCCCATGCCGGCTTGCCAATGAGAAGAAAACACCGCTTGCATACCTACTCCCAACATGTATGAAAATGTCGTTTGGGTATTGGATTGAAAAGGAGGAGGAGGTACTGCGGCAAAAATTTTAGAATGCGTGTTGTAGTCATAGACTTTATTGAAGCCCACCCCGACCCCTGCACTCAAATAGGGGAGCCATTGTTCGCTCCACGCTTTAGAGAGCAGTATGCCCTTAACGGTGACTTGCGTGTGACGTAATTCATATTGGTAAACAAAATTATCAAACACTGGATCACTTAATTCCCAGATATCGCCTTTAATCGTTGTATTTGTACTGGCCCCCAACGCCAAGCCAAACTGCCCAATCAGGGTTGAACCGATGGATTTCTGAAAACCTGTAAACAATTCGCCGCTCGTTAAGGGATGTGTCGTTTGAGAAGGCAGATAAGTATTCACCACATCCGACTGCAATTCGATGTTTTGTGTATGACCTGCTTCATACCAAGCAGGACCGGCACTGATTGTTGTTACCCTGTCCATGGAGTACGCGCAGTATGATAACAACGCACCCAATACAGACAGGCTTAAGTGTTTACTATTTATCATAACGCCTTAATGTCTGAAAACGACAATGACTCTAACATCTATTTGAATTTGCGTCGATGCTCCACGGCTGACTCATTAAAATTTGTTAAACCTGCTGTAGGTTGGGCCTTGGCCCAACAGGGTATGGCACGAATGCAGAACTTGTTGGGCCAAGGCCCAACCTACAGCTTGAATTTGCGTCGATGCTCTTAGAAGAATTGCCTAACTCTGATAAATTGACGTACTATACAATTATTGGATTTAAACTCATCAGCACTATAGGAAGGGATGGATATGGCTACTGCGTTGTTTTTGTTATACCTCGTGTTCACACTGGTTGTGTTGTATCGCGCAATGAACCCTATCGTTTGGGACATTGGTAGCGCGGTCTATCTGTTCATCGCGACCTTCCTGATTGGCATGCCTGGGTTTATCAGTATCCTCCTTTGGAGCGTGATTGTTGCCGTGGCTGTTCTCGTTCATGTTGAAGTGGTCCGTTTTGCGCTCAGTGATTTCTTATTCAAGCGCTCAGGCAAATCGATGCCAACGTTGTCTAAAACAGAAGAAGAAGCCTTGAATGCTGGTGATACTTGGCTGGAAAAAGATATTTTTACAGGAACACCAGATTGGGAGAGGCTTGCCAGTATTTCTACCGCACTCACCCAAGAAGAACAATCTTTCCTCGATAATGAGACGCAAACCTTATGCGGTATGTTAGATGAATGGCAAATTAGTCAAACTCACGATCTTCCCGTTGCAGTGTGGGACTATTTGAAAGAACACGGCTTTTTTGGTTTGGTGATTGCCAAAGAATACGGTGGCAAAGGATTTTCAGCGCGAGCTCATTCTGATGTGGTCATGAAAGTAGCCAGTCGGTCTGGAGTGGCTGCAGTGACTGTGATGGTGCCCAATTCATTGGGGCCAGGAGAGCTTTTGCAGCATTATGGAACCGATGAGCAAAAGGCCCATTTCTTACCCCGTCTTGCTAAAGGCATTGATATTCCCTGTTTTGCTTTGACAGAACCGGATGCCGGTAGCGATGCCACGTCAATTAAATCAGAAGCCATCGTGGTAGAAAAAACAATCGACGGAAAAAAGGTACTGGGATTGAACTTGACCTTAAACAAGCGTTGGATCACCCTCTCGCCGATTGCAACCCTTATTGGTTTGGCCGTCTCTTTGAAAGACCCTCAAGGCTTATTGAAGGGCGTTGGAGACGAAGGCATCACGTGCTTGTTGATTCCACGCGATGTTGAAAATCTTGAGATTGGTAACCGTCATTTGCCTGCAGAGCAGCCCTTTATGAACGGAACCATCCGTGGCGAAAACATTTTCGTCCCCATTTCAAGCATTATTGGTGGTCAGAAAAAAGCAGGCCATGGTTGGCAAATGCTGGTTGAATGTCTGTCAATAGGGCGATCCATCTCTCTGCCAGCGTTGGGTGCGGCATCCTCCTCCATTGCATACTTGACGACAGGCGCATTTGCACGCATACGTCGACAGTTTAATGTTGAAATTGCACAGTTCGAAGGCATAGAAGAAAAATTGGCAGAAATCGCAGGTCTTAATTATTTGGTTAACGCCACACGCTTACTTACGGTAGCCGCGGTGAATGAACATAAAAAACCATCTGTAGCATCGGCTATCACGAAATATTTTAACACCGAACTTGCTCGTATTGTGATTAATGACGCGATGGATGTCCACGGTGGCCGTGTTGTTGTCACAGGACCCCGTAATTATTTGTCTAATTACTATCAAGGTATTCCCATCTCCGTTACAGTGGAGGGGGCAAATATTATGTCGCGTAATCTACTGATTTTTGGACAAGGCTCCATGGCTTGTCATCCTTTTGTAAGGGACGAATTCTATGCCATTACCAAGGGTGACAAGGCAGCGTTCAGGACATTAATCTGGCAGCACATTGGCTACTTTATGCGTAACATGGCCAAAACAATTTGCTCAGCTTGGACAGGTGGGGCATTCATTGCTGCCCCTAATAATGGACTGAAAAGAGAATATCAACGTTTAGCGCGTTTGAGTTATGCGTTTGCATGGTTAGCTGATTTGTCCTTGGTCTATTTAGGCGGGAGCTTAAAGCGTAAAGAGCGATTGTCTGCGCGTCTTGCCGACGGCATGTCTTACCTTTATATGGCCATGGCGGCATTGCGTTATTATCAACAACATGAAGAACACGCCGATCAACGTGTCCATGCCAAATGGGCAGTAACGTATTGTTTTTATCAAGCACAAAAATCAATGATTGCCTTTTGTCAAAACTTGTCGCCAAGGTTTCTTGGGTTGTTGGTTCGCCTCGCAGCCTTTCCTTTTGGCCAAACCATGCGCTACCCCAGTGACAAATTAGACCACCAATTGGCAAAACTGATGACTCAAAACAACGATTATCGCAAAGATGTGGCAAAATCGGTGTATTTAAGTGGTGATTCAAAGCAACCCGTTGATAAAATGGAAAATGCATTGCAACTAATGATAGCGCAAAGCGAGACGTATAAAAAAATTGCGGATCTGAAGCGCTACAAAGCAGTGAGTTTGGTTGAAAAGTTGGCGGAAAAAGTGCAACAAGGTGTCTTGACTCAAGATGAAATGGATGCCTTGGTTGACGTGGAAAAAGCACGTTGGGACGCGATACAGGTAGATGAATTTACGGTTGAATCAATGAAAAAGAAAACCTTTGCATCGGTCATTGATGACGTATCTTCACCATTTTCTAAATAAATTTGAGCACTTACGTTTAAGGATGTCATGATGGGAACTTTCATACTAAACCCTGAATCATTCTCCAAGATTCTTGAGGTAACGGGCAATGCGGTTGAAAGCTTGACGTATCTTTTGTCATCCTTAAATGATAAGGTCAAAAAATCACGATCCACGGCTGAATTTTCAGAGTTGCTAGGTGAAATTCAAACCATAATCGATAGTGCAAAACATCGAGAAAATGGTTTGAATTCAATTGACAGTTGGTCTGGTGCGCGCGGTTTGACGGATAAATTGCGTGCCGCCTTCAATAGCTCCTCTTGGACTGAGTTCCAGGAATACATCGTCAGCAAATTAGTCAATACAGTTCCAAGTGATGAGATAACTCTAGATTGTATTATCGGGAGTCAATCGGAATTTTTGCGTGCGTACTCGGGAAGCGATGGTCAATCGCTTGAGGGAGAGGCACTTAACGCGATGGACAATTTGTTTAATGCTTGGCTCGCTTTGCATAAAATGATCATGCAAGATGGATTTATTCTTGCAGCAACAGCTCAAGGTGAGGTGATTAAGGACGCATCAGGTGATGCTGAAAAACGTGCGATCAAATTAAAAGAACTTATCTTTGATCCTGCGGAAGGGATTGGACGCTATTTGAGTGAAAAAAAATCAGATTCTAAGCTTAATATTGTCCTTCATGATCAAGAAAAAACCGAAGAAGCGACGCCAGCAAATGAGATCGAGTAAGGTTCAACCGGCTAGTTGTAACCACTCAGGAGAGCCAATATCAAGCCATGGTCCTGCATAAACTTCTCCAGATGCTTGAGCTTTTATCGCCATTTGACGTAGTAATGGTGCTACGGAGAAGCGACCAGGCTCAATAGAATAAAAAAGCTCCGGCCGATAACAAGCAATACCGGAAAATGTATATTCTCTCTTCGTGTTGTCAATTTTTCCTGTGGGAGACAAACCGAAATCGCCTTCTTTGAGATAGCTGGGTTTGTTGATTAATACCAAGTGAACCAAGCTGTCTGTTGGTAAGGTTAACTTTGCAAACTCATAATCTGTAAAAATATCTGCATTCACGGTTAAAAAAGGACTATCACCTAATAATGGTAAAGCATTTAAAATCCCTCCACCAGTTTCTAATCCACCAGGGGGTTCAGGTGCATAGCAAATCTCAATATTCCAGCGTGCACCATTACCCAAATGTTGACGAATTTGTCCTCCTAACCAAGCATGATTAATGACGAGTCGATTAAATCCGGCCTTTGCTAAATTGTCAACATGGTATTCTATGACCGGGATCTGGTTGACTTTGCATAGCGCTTTGGGCGTTAAATCCGTTAAGGGTCTAAGCCTTTCGCCGCGACCTGCGGCCAAAATCATGGCTGTCTTCATGCGATTTCTTGTTGTAAAAACAGTGGATGGACGTTTTGTTGCATAAAACGATGAAGGGGCTGTAATGCCTCATATTTTTCAAGGCAGGTCATCACATAGTGTAAAGTTAATGGCAGATCGCGCAAATAAGTGGGTTTATTGTCACGCAAATGTAATCGACAAAAAACACCCAATACTTTTAAATGCCGTTGCAAACCACATAAATCAAAGGCTCGCTGAAACGCATTGAGTGAACTTTGCCGGGACGCTGGAATGCTTTGATAAAATTGAGAAACCCACGTTGTAATATTATCGGCAGGCCATTGAATGTAGCAATCTCTTAAGAGAGAAACCAAATCGTAGGTAATAGGTCCGTACATGGCGTCTTGAAAATCAATCACCCCTAAGTTATCACCAACCAGCAGTAAATTGCGTGAATGGTAGTCGCGATGAATCAATACTTGTGGTTGCTGGGCAATCTCATTAACAAGCCATTGAAAGGTCTTGTCCAATACTAACTTCTCATCAGCGCTGAGTTTTATTTTTAGCCAAGCGGTTAAAAACCACTCATGAAATACAGCAAGCTCACTTAACATAAAGGCCGTATCAAATACTGGAATGCTTGGATCGGTGAGGGGTGCATGCTGAATTTGTTCAAGTGTCTTAAGGGCTAACGTGTACAGTTGGTCCACATTATTTTTATTCAGAGCACCGAGCAATAGCTGGTCGCCTAAGTCTCCCAGTAGTGCAAACCCCTGCGCGTGGTCAACGGCATACACAGTGGGAGTCAGAATACCTATTGTCGCAAGTAGTTCTGCGATGTGTATAAATGGAGCAAGGGTTTCTTTCTCAGGCGGTGCATCCATGATGACTCGCGTTTGTCCATCTGTATGCAAGCGAAAGTATCGCCGAAAACTGGCGTCACCCGCCAATGGCGTTACTGTAAAAAGGATGTCACCCAGAATGGATTTAAGCCAATTGTTCAGTGCGTTTTGTCGTGTTTGCATGGTATACTTTGTGCCCTTGTCGATCCAAGCCAGTATCATAAGGCATTTTAGTGGCGTTGAAAATCAAGTTTTACTATCCGCTAGTCAGTCTTCTGTTTATAACAGCAGGATTGGTTGCGGGAGTGACATATTATAATACCGTTCAGGCTTCTTCTCTAGTCATTGAACCCATACAGGCCTGCGTAGTGGCCCCTGATGCGCGCCTGACGCATTCCGTTCGCTCAAAAATAGCCCAGTGCCTAGAATGGAGCGCTAACAATGCATCGACCATTTGTCGAGGTTTTTATCAACCCATCAACATCACGCCTCTCACTGATCCGAATGAAACACAAATTACCGCCGATAGCGTGTCTTTTTATCCTGTGGGACGTTCAGAATTAGTGGGGCATGTGAGCGTGCGCCAAGCTCAACGTGTTGTGAATGCCCATACTGCTTATGTGTATCGCGATGAGAAAAACAAACAAGTCACTCGCATTGAACTGTTGGGCAACGTGCGCTACTTGGAGCCCGGCAAACTCATGCTGGCGGAAAAAGCCGTAATAAATCCAAATGATAAATCTGGCCGAGTAGACAATGTCTTGTACCGTTTTGACGTGAATCGCGCAGGAGCTGGGTTGCCCGCTTGGGGACGCGCTAATTTTATCCAGAGGTTTGCTAATCAAAATTCGTTATTGCGTAAAGCAACCTATACGACCTGTGCGCCGCAAGACAGTTCTTGGCAAATTGAGGCCGACAAGATTCATCTAAACAACGCCGATTCCACAGGCGTTGCACGCAATGCTCTGTTACGTGTTGCTGGCATGCCACTGCTCTATACCCCATACATGAGTTTCCCTACCTCCAACACTCGAAAATCAGGCTTTTTACTGCCAATGTATGGCTATTCTAACGTTGGTGGTTTTGATGTTGCACTGCCTTATTATTTAAACCTTGCGCCCAATATGGATGCAACCATTGTGCCGCATGAATATTCACTTCGTGGAACAATGATTGGTGGCGATTTTCGATTCTTAACAGATCACTCAGCGGGCACAATAGGGGGTAATTATTTGCCTCATGATCGTGCGTTTAACCAATTTTTATTATCAAATCGTGATCGGTTTCCTAGATTGAATGGCATGTCAACCGATCGATGGTCGGTTTTATTGCATGAGAATACGCAGTTCAACAGCCATTTAAATATGAATATTAATTATCAGCAGGTATCAGATGATTATTATTTGCAGGATTTTAGTAGTAATCTAGCCATTTTGACTCAAAACCAGCTACTTAGGGAAGGCAAGGTAGCTTATACCACCGATCATTGGTTATTGAGTGGAATGATGCAAAGTTATCAAACGCTACATCCAGTTAATCAATCTGCTGTGGCTGATGCCTATGAACGCCTACCTCAGTTACTCGCGTCAGGTACATATAACGACTTACCCTTTCATACAAACTTGACCATGCTAGGGCAGTTTGATTATTTTCGATGGCCAAATGCAAACCTACCGTTACCTCAAGGCCAACGCTACCATGCCAATCCGATACTTTCAGCACCCATGATAAAACCATGGGGTTATCTGACACCTGAGGTGCAATTGGTGGAAAATTATTATGATTTGCATTCGAGTACTGTAAACCAGTTTGGCACAAATACGGTCAATCGGACTATCCCGCGCTTCAGCGCTGACGGTGGTTTGTTTTTTGAGCGTTATGGATCACTAATGGGAAATACATACACACAGACATTCGAGCCTAGACTCTATTATCTTGATGTTCCATACCAAAATCAAAGCGTTGTTCCAGCATTCGAATCAGCCTATATGATCTTTAATAATGAACAATTATTCAGGACGAACCGTTTTTCCGGTTTTGATCGCATTGGTGATGCCAATCAACTGGCATATGCCGTCACATCTCGTTGGATTTCCGACAATAACGGCCAAGAAAAAGCGAGTGTTACCGTAGGGCAACTACGATATTTTTCTGATAGACGTGTCAAGCTTTGTTACAGTCCTGATGGGATTTGTCTTGATGATCCACAAGCATTGGGCTTTTTATCCCCTGTGGCTAAAACATCGCCAATTGCATCGCACGCTGTCTATCAGGTCAATAGTGCTTGGAGTACCAGTGGCGACTATGTTTGGGACACCAACACCCAAGCGACAAATAATGGCAACATCAATCTACATTATCGACCAGCTATCAATAAAATGCTTAACTTTGGGTATTCGTATCTTGTGGCTGGAAATATTGTAGAGCTTCGAAATAATCCTTTACTAAATAAACCGCTACATCAATCAACGGTGGCAATCGCGTGGCCCTTAACCGAAAAATTGAGTACACTTGGAGCCTACAGTTATAATATTAGTGAAGGTTACAATATGATGACCTTTGCTGGCTTGCAATACGACACATGCTGCTGGGCATTTCGGTTGCTGGGAGGGCAAACCTTTCAGAGTTTAACACCTGATTCGTTGACCCCTCAATATAATAATAATGTGTATTTTCAAGTGTTGTTGAAAGGTCTGGGATCGGCTGCCATCAGTGATCCAGCAAGTACAATTCAGACGTACTTGCCTGGATATCCTGATATATTCCACCGGTAGCTTGTATTTTGTGAGAAAATGACCTAAATTGCACCATTAATGACTATGCAGTGAACTAACGGAAAATCAAAATGCGAAAACATACAGTCCTTTTATTGATGTTGCTGCCGATGTTGTCGATGGTGGCTTCTGCTCAACCACTTGATAAAGTAGTGGCGATTGTAAATGATAATGTGATCACTGCAAGTGAGTTGAACGCGCAGATTGAGATTTTACGTCAGCAAATTGCCGCTAAAAATATGCAGTTACCGCCAGAGAATGTTTTACGTAAACAAGTCCTGCAACACCTTATAGATGAAGATTTGCAACTGCAATTAGCAAAAAACAACAACATGACGATTGATAGCACTGAACTAGATGACAGCATTGCTAAAATTGCCGCAGAGAACAAACTATCATTGACTCAACTGCGTGAGGAGCTTGCTAAGCAAGGATTGACTTGGGAAACCTATCGCGAAAGTGTTCGTAAAGAAATGTTGATTGCACGTGTGCAGCAACGTTCTGTAGGTAAGGATATTGTCGTGTCTGCACAGCAGGTGGATGATTATTTAAAAACTGCTCAGCAAAATGAAAAAACTCAACAACTCTTTCATGTTGAAAATATAATTATTCCTTTGCCTGAAGCACCAACACCAGATCAATTGAGTAAAGCAAAAGCCAAGGCACGTTTATTGTTGAGTAAAATCAAACAAGGTGAGGATTTTAATCGCTTAGCGATCGCTGAATCCAGCGGTGAATATGCACTCGAAGGTGGTGATCTAGGTGAACGGCATTTGGCAGAGCTCCCAGAAGTGTTTGCTAACGAAGTGATTGCCATGAAGGCAGGTGATGTAGCGGGCCCTATACGCACAGGAAATGGTTTTCAGCTCATTAAACTGGTTTCTATCAGCGCCAATAAAGAACGTCATGAAGTCACTAAAACCCATGTGCGACATATCTTGATAAAGCAAGATGCGAACACAACCACCGCTGACGCAGATAAAAAAATCAATAATCTATATCAACAATTAAAGTCAGGTAAAGACTTTGCTCAGATGGCTAAAAAATATTCTTTAGATGCAGCCAGTGCAGTTAAAGGCGGTGATTTAGGATGGGTTGTCTCAGATGAGCTAGTACCCGCTTTTGCAAAAGCGATGGCCGCGCTTCCTTTACATACAATCAGCAAGCCCGTGAAATCAGCGTTTGGATGGCATTTAATCGAAGTTCTAGAACGAAAAACAGTCGATGATTCAGAAGTGTTTAAGCGACAACAAGTTAGACAATTTCTACATCAACGTAAATTTGCTGAAGCAGTACAAAATTGGCAGCAACACATACGTACAGACTCCTACGTGAATATTGTGGAAAAGGAATTGGCGTGACAACCTACTATGACCTTCTGCTAAAATGAAACCCATTCTGGTTACGAGTGGTGAACCGGCAGGCATAGGTCCAGATCTATGTCTAGCGTTAGTTGAACATGATATTCCTCTTGTCGTGTTGGGGAATAAGGACATGTTGCAAGCTCGCGCAACGCTTCTTGGTCAATCCATTCATTTCGAAGAGTATCAAGAGGGTGTCCTGCCTACTAGAGCACCCAATCACCTGACCGTACTATCCATTCCTTGCGCCGTGCCTCCTATTGCCGGCCAACTAAACCCATTAAATTCACCTTACGTCATTAATATGCTGAGTATAGCAACGCAGCGTTGCTTGTCCGGTGAATTTTCAGCCTTAGTTACGGCTCCTGTTCACAAAGCAGTTATTAATCAAGCGGGAATAGCCTTTACAGGTCATACGGAGTTCTTAGCCAATCATTGTCAAGTTAATAGGGTTGTCATGATGCTGGCATGCAATGCAATGAAAGTGGCTCTAGTTACAACACATTTACCACTGTCAAAAGTGCCGAATGCTATTACTAGTACATTATTAACAGAAGTCATTACTATACTTAATGCGAGACTACGCCAAGATTTTGCCATCGAGAACCCTGTTATTTTCGTAGCAGGATTAAATCCTCATGCAGGAGAGGGCGGATATCTTGGCCGCGAAGAAATTGAAGTGATCGAACCAACATTATCTGGTTTGAAACAGCAAGGCATCCATGTAGAGGGACCCTTTTCTGCTGATACTATGTTTACATCATTAAACACGACAAAATGTGATGTCTTTGTCGCCATGTATCACGATCAAGGTTTACCCGTTTTGAAATACGCAGGCTTTGGGGAAGCAGTGAATGTAACCCTCGGATTGCCTATCATCCGCACTTCAGTTGATCACGGGACTGCTCTTGACCTTGCAGGAAAGGGATTGGCTGAATCAGGGAGTTTATTTGCGGCAGTCAATACAGCCGCAATTATGGCGAGAAACCACCAATGACACTTATCAGTTTAATCGTAGCAGTCGATGAACGCTTGGGCATAGGCAAAGAAAATAAACTTCTATGTCATCTTCCCGCTGATCTAAAACATTTTAAGCAAATGACTCTGGGCAAGCCAATTGTTATGGGACGGAAAACGTTTGAGTCAATTGGAAAAGCATTGCCGGGACGTATCAATATAGTATTAAGTCATCAGAATCTGTTAATTGAAGGCGTAACCGTTGTTAAATCTTTAGAGCAAGCCATTGAATTAGTCAAAGACGAGCCAGAAATAATGATTATCGGCGGAAGTCATGTATTTGAAGAAGCCCTAACCAAGGCTCAAAGAATATATCTAACTCTCATTCATCATGTATTCGACGCAGATGTTTTTTTCCCTGATATCGATTTAGCAGTATGGGAATTAACTAAAGAATACGATTTACCTAGGGATGAGAAAAACGAATATGACATGACATTTCGCCATTACGAACGAAGATAAATCAATTTGATTGGTTGCATCACTATTAACAAGTATGAACAGTAAATATATTGAAATAAATGAAAAAAACGTTTGACATGGTACGGGAAATGAGTAGAATACGCAGCACGCCTTCGGGGCAAGTTCATTAAGAAGAAGAGAAGACAAACTGTGTGGGCGCTTTGAAGAATTCGAGTGCACAAGAAACATAAGTAGTAAAGAGTCAGTTAAACTGGCATAGAGATTGAACTGAAGAGTTTGATCCTGGCTCAGATTGAACGCTGGCGGCATGCCTAACACATGCAAGTCGAACGGCAGCACAAACTAGCTTGCTAGTTGGGTGGCGAGTGGCGAACGGGTGAGTAAC
>CANJSM010000034.1 GCA_947477015.1 Legionellaceae bacterium | reverse complement strand
TTGTATAAAATCTCCTTGAGCGCACAGGTTAGATCTAATAACTGTATTTTGACAAGGATTTTTTCTGCAACTGTGGATTTTAATACGTTATTGTTGGGCCAAGGCCCAACCTACGGCAGGTTGATCAAATTTTAATGCGACAGCCGTGAATTTTATTCCGCGCATCATTCCAATTTTCCAATACTTGCGCTAACATGCCGACGCGCTTTATGGAAAGGCGCATAGTCCACCACTTGCAGGATACTTTACATGCTTAGTTTTCTAAACAAAAAACCTGGGTTTACTCTAGGTATAGATATCGGGTTAACCTCGATTAAGATTCTCGAATTATCGAGTGCACTCGATCAGTATTGTGTTGAAGGATTCAGTTCCGTTGAATTACCAACCCACTTAAATGATCCTGCTGAAATAATACAATACTTCAATATAAATCCATCTAACTCTAATTTTTTATCCAAAAAAGCAGTGATTGCATTACCCAACTCACAAGTGATTAGTAAAATTATCCAACTAAGTGCTCATATTCCCGAGAGAGATATCGAAGATTGGATTCTTATGGATGTGGAAAAATACATGCCATATTCTTTACAAGACATTCATTTGGACTTCAATATACTGGGCCCATCTGCACAAGATGTAAGTCAACTCGATGTTTTACTGATCATTGCTCGAGCTGAGAGCGTTCAGCGACGCGTGGAGGTTGTGAAACGCATGGGGTTTGAGGTTCAAGTTGTTGAGGTGGAATCACATGCTATAGAGCGTGCGTCATGTCTATGGACAAGTCAGCAACCCTTGGTTCAACAAGAAAATTACAGTGCATTGTTTGATATTCATCGATCATGTGTGCGCTGTTTTGTGTTTAAAGGTCATCATATTATTTCATCTCGTGAAGACGCTTTAGACGTCATTGAGAATCTTCAGACCTTTCAAACGCACGTATTGCAGTCCATTAAGCGTCATTTGCAGTTTACAGCATCAGATATTCATCATGAGCGTCTTCATTCCATCGTATTGGCGGGGGGGATGGGGGAAATAAATGAGTTATGCTCTCTAATTCAAAGAAACTTTGGAATACACACATATGTTGCTAATCCATTCGTTAATATGACGTTTGTTTCTGATGAGCTTAAGAACCAAATGAATCAACATGCCTCTGAATGGATGATAGCATGCGGATTGGCATTAAGACGATGACTAATATTAATTTGCTTCCATGGCGAAAAACTCGGCGTGCTCAAATTAAAAAGAAGCGCGTTTATTATGGATTGAGTCTCGTTGCAATATTGATGATTGTCGTCACGCTAGCTTATTACGGCGTCAAGCATCACTCGAAGACGCGTCGTGTCAAAACTGATACAGTGCAAAGGAATCATCAGCGTATTACAGTCCATTCAGGCAAATACGAGGGGCACTCTTTAACCTCGCTGCATTACATTGGCTTAATTAAAAACAAATCCAACCGATGGGCTTTAATCAGTCCATCGGAAGGGGAGGTTGCCATTGTTGTCAGAGGCGATTATCTAGGCAAAGAACATGGGAGAGTCACGCAGATACAAGAGAACGCCATAGAAATAGAAAAGACCCTATGGAGCAGTGAAGGTTTGGTCAAAGCATCCGTGTTATTGTCGTTACGTCAAAACAAAAAGGAGAGCTGATTGGCTAAAATAATCGCATCGCTGATGCTCGTTATTGTCTGTTTTAATGGTTTTTCTGCTCAAAAAGCAGCGTCACACACGATAAATAACAAAAAACGGGTTACCCTTAATTTTCAAAACATTCAAGTACGCGCCGTACTGCAAATTCTAGCAGATTTTACCGGTGATAATTTAGTGGTTACAGATGCTGTTACCGGAAGCATTACACTGAATCTACATGACGTGCCATGGGATCAAGCACTTGAGACTATTTTGTCTACCCAAGGTCTTGATAAACGAAGAACAGGCAACATTCTATTGATTGACAAATCTAGCGCATTCGCTGCGCGAGAAATGGCTTTGCTTGAAGAAGAAAAAATAGCGTTAAATCTCACTCCATTGCGATCGCGTTTGTTACAAATACACTATGCGCGAGCAGCCGATTTGGCCAATATGATTCAAGATAAAAACAGTTCATTGCTGTCTGAACGCGGTACGATAAGTGTAGATGTCAGGACTAACTCTATTTGGTTACAAGATACCGCAGAGCATCTTTATGAAATTCAGCGATTGGTTGAGCGACTAGACATTCCTGTCAAACAAGTCGAAATTGAGGCAAGAATTGTAAACATGATGAAAGACTGTGCTCAAGACCTTGGGGTGCGTTGGGGTGTTTCTAAATCTTTGTATGTAACCGGTACACTTGAGGGCGCAAATAAACTTTCCCAAGGCGTTATGTTGGCTGACACACCTATTTCAGAGCGTTTAAATGTTGATTTGGGAGCGATTCCTATTGATGCAAACCCCGCCTCAATAGGCATTGCATTAGCCAAATTAGGCGATCACACTTTGTTAGACTTGGAGCTGTCTGCATTAGAAAGCGAAGGGCGGGCCGAGATAATTGCTAGCCCACGACTAATGACTACAAATCAACAAGCAGCCGTCATTGAATCAGGAGAAGACATCCCTTATCAGCAAGCAACATTAAGTGGCGCTACAGCCGTGTCTTTTAAAAAAGCGGTATTAAGCCTTAAAGTTACGCCTCAAATTACACCGGATGGTCACTTGATGATGGAGCTATTGATCAATCAAGATTCTGATTCTGGACGTCGCGTACAGGGCGTTCCTATAGTACTAACTAAATCCATAGCAACTTCTGTGTTGGTTGCCAATGGCCAGACGATTGTTCTGGGTGGGATTTACAAAAAAGGAAAAAATAATGCCGTAACGCGCGTACCACTTTTGGGAACACTGCCGTTAGTGGGGCATTTATTCAGCAGAACACACGTAAAAAAACAAAACGAAGAGCTACTTATCTTTATCACGCCGAGAATAATAACTTAAGCTCTATATTTATTTGGTACTTATTGATTCTTTTTGAGTAAAAAAAGATAAACGCAGACTCAATTTAGAGAGTCATGATAAATTTAAATAACCATTATAATAATTAGTGGTATATAATCACACGAGAGAGTAGTTCGTTTGGAAGTTTTATGGTTAATGTATATACTGCGCGCGCAGTATAGTTGAAGAGGTAAGTAATTAAAAATGAGTATAGTTAAAGTACGAAACATATTTTTAATAGGGCCTATGGGAGCTGGAAAGAGCACAATTGGCCGTACTTTGGCGAAAGAACTTAAACTTGAGTTCTACGATTCGGATGAAGTGATTGAAGAACGAACGGGCGCCGATATTGCTTGGATATTTGATGTTGAAGGCGAAGAAGGGTTTCGTCGTCGCGAACAAAAAGTCATCGATGAGTTAACTCAAAAGAACAATATTGTTTTGGCTACGGGTGGAGGGGTTATCATGACTCCGGAAAATCGCAATGCGCTAGCAGGTCGTGGCACAGTGATTTATCTTAAAACATCACTTCAGCAACAATTTGAGCGCACAAAGCGTGATACGAAGCGCCCATTGTTGCAAACGGATGATCTGGAAGGCCGACTGGAATCGTTACGCGATGAACGCGAACCGTTTTATGAAGAACTAGCTGATGTAAGTTTTGAAACGGATAAATTAACTGTCAAAGCAGTAGCCAACAATATTGTTAAATATATTTATGGCGAATCTTAGGCAACTATCTGTCCAACTGGGTGAACACGAATACCCCATTTATATTGGCAGCAACTTGTTAAATAACGTTGAGCTCTTGAGATGCCATGTTTTGGCTCAACAAGTTTTGATCGTTACGAATGAAACGGTTGCTCCATTATACCTCGACTCAGTCAAGCAAGCATTTGCATCCATTCAATGCGATGTGGTTGTGCTTGCTGATGGAGAGAGTCAAAAAAATCAACACAGTTTGTTTGCCATTTATGATGCACTGGTTAACCACCATCACAATCGAGACACCACGCTAATTGCATTGGGAGGCGGGGTTGTTGGTGACATGACTGGCTTCGCTGCAGCAACCTATCAACGAGGCGTTCGCTACATACAAATTCCCACCACACTATTAGCGCAAGTTGACGCCTCTGTTGGCGGCAAAACAGCCATCAACTATCAGCAAGCCAAAAATATGTTAGGCAGCTTTTATCAGCCCCATGCCGTGATTATCGATTTATTAACCTTAACCACCTTACCCTCGCGAGAGTTTTCTGCGGGGCTGGGTGAAATCATTAAGTACGGCCTTCTAATAGGGGGCGACACTCTAACACGACTGGAATCAATGCTTGCAAAAGGAATAACGGCCGCATCAACTGATCTATTATCTGAGTTAGTTGAGCAATGCTGCCGCATTAAAGCCATGTTTGTAGAAGCAGACGAACGAGAAACAGGTCAACGAGTCCTATTAAATCTAGGCCATACCTTTGGTCACGCGCTGGAATCATCTACTCATTATCAACGATGGCTTCATGGCGAAGCTGTGGCGATAGGTCTCTATTGTGCAGCATTATTGTCGCATCAACTAGGTCTAATGCAAGAATCGGATTTGCAACGGCTCGACAAGATGTTGGCTAATGCCCAATTGCCCCGTAGAATTCCCAAAGATATAGATTTAACGGTTTTACATACTCTAATGTTTAATGATAAGAAAATAAAAAATAAAATGCTTCGGCTTGTTCTAATCAAAAGTTTTGGCGATTGCTTTCTTGATGATCAAGTGACTGATATTGATTTACGCGTTGCGTTATCTAGCGCTGTTGAAACCCATTAACTCATTAGTCCCTCACCACTAGTGCCTTCTGCCATGTTGTACGTACCTCCGCTTGATAGTTCTTGAGTTTCAAGCAAGTATAATTCCGGTTTTGTGTAGACTTTTTTATTGGATATAGGCTCTTCAAGTTCTTGCATAAGCTTCCTCTAGTTAATAAATATTGATTTGATAAGGGCTAGAAAAAGTATTGCCTCCTGGATTATACGTGGTACATGTGTTGCTGGTCCCGTTGGTATTTAAAGGAAGAGTACATACAGCGATGGATGAAGATGTGGATTTACTGTTCGATACGTACAACTGATTGTTGCTAGAGCGCAATGCCATAAGGTGCACTAAAGCAAGCTTCTGCACCGGAGCCGCAAGTTGGGCTATTTCTAGCGCAATTAGACAGAGCGCCTGTTGAAGAACTGACTGAGCAAATCGTGATCTCTGTTCCATTTCCTTGCTGCCAATTGGCGATATAGGCCAAACCGTTGTATATGGCAACCCCTCTTGGGCCAGAGAAAATGGCCCCTGGACCTGCGTCAGTACAGTTGCCCAGTTTTCCAGTTGTTGCATTAATACTGCATTTGGTGAGGGTGTTTGGAGCGGCGCCTGTTGTGCCATTAGCAATATAAGCGTAGCCATTATTAAAAGCTAAGAATGCCGGAGCACCATAGCCTGTTGCCCCTGAATCACCACAGTTGCTGAGAGAACCTGTCACAGCATTGACATTACATTGGTTGACGCCAGTTCCTGATGTGCCGTTGGAGTCATTGAAATACACGTAATGACTGTTTAATGCGATTCCTGAGAGGTTAGTGTATCCAGAAACTGCGCTACTGAATGTACCAAGCGCCCCATTTTGATTGAGGACGGCCACATATACACCAACAGGAGATCTTGTGCCGTTAGTGGAGTAAGCGTGGCCATTGTTGACTGCAAGGCCTCTAGGGGTGTTTTGACTATCGCTATTCGTGCACGAAGTGAACGACAAGTTGCAAACAGAGAATTTGTTTGACCCATTATTCGCAAGATAAATGTTGGGGTTAGTACCGCAATTGGATGGGTTATTAACCCAAGAAACAGCGTTGGTTTGAGATGAAACACACGTTCCGCTTCCGCTACTGCAGGTCTCATCTGTAAATGTCGTACAAGCAACCCCTTGAGACGACTGAGCACTGCCATTGATGTATATTTTCAGGCAACCAATAGCTGCTGGTGATATGCCTAAGTTTGTTGCCAATTTATAAATTGAATGGCTATTTATTCTGATGGTTTGTTGATCAGTAAATGAAAATCCTGTGGTATTGTCAATGAGTGAGCCAACACCCAACAGCGTGGTACACTGACTATCGTAAAAAAATGCTTGGAAAAAACGTGCTGTGCCAACGCCAGTGAGGGTTAACTGTGCGGCACTGAGCGTACTGCCTATATTTGGATTGAGTGTGGTCTGCAATGATAAGGCACTGGTTGATAAGGCTTGCCCCAAAAGAATAACAGCGAGCAGTTGTTGTTTGAAGTCGGGCATGGGATTATTTTTAGGGTTTGGCATTGACGTTTTTCCAAAGAAGCGAGCTGTTTTTTTAACGTCAGATAGAGTCACTGCGATTGTATGTGAGCGGCTCCATGCCGGTTAAATATCTTATTAACGCATGTAGGTTGGGCCTTGGCCCAACAAGTTCTGAATTTGTGCTACACACTGTTAGGCCAAGGCCCAACCTACGATTATAAATTACGTTTCTTAGGTTATATTGTCATTCAAAATGCGCGGAGTAAAGGATTTTTAAAGTTTCGATCTTACAAACTCAGTGGCTGTGCATCATAATCACAGACGCCAGCTGCCTTTAATCCAGTAGAAATCCCGCGAGTCATCATCGTAATCGCAGTTAAAGGAAGTAATAGCAAATTCACCATCATCTGACAAAGTTTTTGAATTAGGGTATCAGCCAAATCAAAACAGAATGAAGCAGTAGCTTCATCCCCGCATCCGCTAGCAAAATAACCTACACCCAATGCGCCTAATGCGAGGGGCATCATCAGGGGAAGGATGATCCCTACTCGAGGATTAATTGCAATGATGCCAGCCATCAATAGAGGATGCAGTGTGGAACGTGCACAGAATATAAATTCTTTTTCTGATTCGTAAGGCTTAAAAAACATTTGACCAATTGTAAATCCGGGTCGGGGGATGGCACTGACAAGATCATGATCATAGTAATTTTCGATTACCGTCGCTGTTCCCGTTAAATGAGCTACTGTAATGGGTATCATATTGCCTCACTGTTTGATTGACTACTCCTTGTTCTTTATTTAACTTTTATGTTAAAATTTTGTCAACTTTTTTTTGTGGCTATCAAAAACGCCCGTTCTATCTATCTGGGGCTCGACTGTCAGTTAGCAGAACATCAAATTTTTCCGCTCTCTGACAGTTGCTACCCATATAGACCAAATTGCAGGATGAGGCTGTTTTCTAGCTTAAAACAAGCTATCTTGGCTGTCTTCTTCGTCGGAGCCTTCGAAACTACCTTCTGTCGCCTCACCGAGTCCTGGAACATCTTGTTTTCGAAAATATTCAGTGATCGCATTTTTTTGATTGGTTGAGGCCAACAAACCATTATTTGGGTTGATTCGAACGGCAACGATGTTTTCAGGTTGTTTCATGTCATGTTCAGGCTTTCCTTGCAATGCAATTTTCATGAAATCAATCCAGACAGGCAGTGCGAGTCGTGCTGCGTACTCATGGAGAGGGTGGGGTGTGTCAAATCCTATCCATGTGGTGACAACCAAGTCTGGATTGTATCCTGCAAACCATGCGTCAACTTGCTCGTTGGTTGTGCCTGTTTTACCGGCAAGGTCTCTTCGCTTTAAAATGGTTGCATCGTGCGCTGTCCCTTGTTGTATAACACCCTTTAGTGCTGAATTCATTAAAAATGCAACATCTTCAGGAATTACACGAGGGGCAATGACGCCGGGATTGTTATCTGAATCTGTGCAAGGCGATGCATCACACACTCGGGTGGGTTTTGCTTGCAAAAGGGTATGACCATCGCTGTCCGTTATCCTGTCTATAAGATAAGGCTCAATTTTATAACCGCCATTTGCAATGATGGCATACGCTGCAGTGAGATCCATTGGACTTACTGATAAACTGCCTAGCGCCAATGATAAAGCGTGGGGCAGGCTCGCTTTATGAAAACCAAATTGGCTGATAAAATCAATGGCATAATCAATTCCTATATCATCCAATATTCTAATTGAAACAAGATTGGTTGAATGTTCAAAGGCATCTTTTAGACGGGTGGGGCCATTAAACTTTTGATTATCATTGTGTGGACGCCATAAATTGGCTTGACTCGGATCATCAACAACTATAGGTGCGTCATTGACTAAAGTCGCCAGTGTGTAGCCTTTATTCAGTGCAGCTGCATAAATAAAGGGCTTAAAGCTTGAGCCAGGCTGTCTGCTGGCTTGAGTTGCGCGGTTGAATTTACTTTTCTTGAAGTTAAAACCACCAACCAATGACTGTATAGCACCGTTTGATGGATCTAGCGCAACGAGAGCAGCTTCTGCTTCAGGAAGTTGTGTTAATTGCCATTGGTCATCGTGCAGTCGAACATAGACGATATCGCCTGATGTTAAAACCTGACTCGCTTTATGGGGCGCATTACCTACCCAGCCTTTTCGTAGCTTAGGTCGAGCCCAGACCATACCTTGCCAGTTAATGGTGAGCTGTTGTCCCTCTCGAGTTTTAGCTGAAGCGTCTTTTTGCCCTACTTCTGTAATGACCACGGGTTGAAGATCATTGATTGATGGATAAGGCGCTAGAACATTATGAATTTTTTTGATCGATTGCATTTGCTCTTCAGTGGCATGAGCAACTGGGCCGCGATAGCCATGACGGTGATCATAGGCTAATAAATGATCTTCAACGATCTGATTGGCTGCTGTTTGCAATGGACCTTTGATTGTGGTGTAAACTTTATAACCTTTCGTGTAAGCTTTTTTGCCAAAATTATCGAACAAGGACTGGCGAATCATTTCAGCGACATAAGGTGCACTGACCTCGAGATCGGTATTGTGATACTTGACAACAATGGGTTGCTTAATGGCATCTTCATACTCATCATTCGTGATGTATTTCTCTTCTAGTAGTCGAGCCAAAACATGATCACGACGCTTTTTAGCAGCAATTGGATTAGCGATAGGATTTTGTGTTGATGGTGCTTGAGGCAAGCCTGCAATCGTTGCAAGTTGTGCAATATTAAGCTCCTTCAATGGTTTTCCGTAATAAATTTTAGCAGCAGCACCTACGCCATAAGCGCGATTACCTAAATATATTTTGTTTAAATACAACTCAAGAATCTTCTCTTTGCTTAACTCACGGTCGATTTTAATGGCTAGCATGATTTCATTGAATTTTCGTAAGAATGTTTTCTTACGATTCAAAAAGAAATTACGTGCAACCTGCATCGTGATAGTACTTCCACCTTGAGATTTAGTCCCTGTTTTTATCATGCGAACCGTTGCACGAGCTAGGCCGAAAACATCCACACCGGGGTGTTCAAAAAATCGTTGATCTTCAGTGGCGAGTAAGGCATGAACCAATGTAGGAGGAATCTCTTCATAGGGCAGGGGCTCGCGTCTTTGCTCACCATATTCCTGAATTAACTGGCCATCTTGAGTATATATTCGAAGAGGAACTTGCAGCTTGACCGTCTTTAACGAATCAACATTGGGAAGTTGGCTGGCAGCGTACAAGTACAGGAAGCTTGCACAAACCAAGAGTAAAAATAATAGACTAGATAATGCCCAGAGACCTCTTTTCCAAAAATATGCTGTTTTTTTCATGGTTAGATCATTGCCGCGAATAATGTGATAATCTTCTATTATACCGCTATTTATCTGTGGTATGCGAATGTAATCATAAACATGGAGATATGAATGAAAAAATTGGCAGGATTAGCGGTTATTTTAGCCGTTTTGATCCTAGGAAGTTACTATGGTATGGGAATAATCACTGAGCGTACACTTAAAAAAAGTATAGCCATGATTGATCAGTCAAATGGTGTCTTGGTTGAAGTGGATCAATACCATCGCGGTTTGCATCGCTCCACCGCTTTATTAAATTGGCGAATCCAAGTTCCTGCAAGAACCACAAAAAATCAGGAAGGTGTACTGGTTACAGTCCCAGCACAAGAATATAAAATGCAAGTACCATTAGACATATCTCACGGCCCCATTATGTTTGTGGATTCAAAGCTTAAGTTTGGACTGGGTTATGCACGTAGCCATATTGCACTGGATAAAGCTTACGCAGACCAATTTGCCAAAGCATACACAGCAGAGTCAACCGCTCCAACAGTGAGTTTAGTGTTATTTGTTAATTATTTAAATGACAGTACACTTGATGTCAACATGCCTATGTTTAAGCTCATTGCAAAAGAAGGCATGAGTCAGTTTGAATGGCAGGGCATGAATGCTGAAACGCACATTTCCTCTGGATACAAGAAAGTGAAAGGTCGCGTCACGATTAATGGCACAATTTTTCAGAAAGATAAGGCGAGCGTTACTTTAGGAAAAGTGGTCAGTGATTTTGATTTGCATCGAACCCCTTTGCGTTTATATTTGGGTGATGGAAATATCTCGATCTCTTCTTTAGTAGTTATGCAAGAAAGTAGAAAAGAGTTGGATGTTAAGGAATTTGACGCTCATTCTACAAGTGACATTAAGGATGGTTTGCTGAGCACACATGTGAAGCTTACACTGAGCAAGTTGTTAACCGCTGACAAGGTGTATGGTCCAGCTTTATTGGACATGTCTTTGAGTAATCTTGATGCTGAAACGTTTGTGAAAATTAACAAACAAGCCAATGACCTGCAACATGGTTCAGAAGCGGATCAACAAAAGGCCTTGCTAATGCTAATGCCTGAGTTACCTAAGCTATTAAGCAAAGGTGCTCGCTTTGAGATCTCTGATTTAAGTGTTGGCATGCCAGAAGGTCAATTAAAAGGAAATGTACTGGTTACTTTACCTGTTGAAGGCACAGACAATCCATTCCAGTTAATGCAAAAAATAACGGGTCAAGGCAAGGTGATGTTATCAGAGGCCGTATTGAAGCACTTGATGAATGATTCTGCTAAGGCGCTTTTGCAACAACAAGAAGCGGTACAAGCGTCTGCAGAACCAGCGGTAGCAGAGGTTGCTCCAGTCCAAGCTCCTGTTCAACAAATTGATGATCCGGCCGTAATAACAAAGTTAGCTAATGAAAAGTTGGCAAATATGGTTCAATCTGGTTTATTATCTCTGCAGGGCTCTGATTACGTGATTGAGTTCAAACTAGCTGAAGGCAAGCTCGAGATCAATGGTAAACCTTTCAGTTCTGCAATGCTGACATTTTAATTTTAAATAGACAGCAATTCCTGCTTGTCAGGAATTGCTCAATTCGGTAAAATACTGTTTTTAGAAGAAGGAGTTGGGATCCATGGCAACAATCAGTAACGAAGCTTTTGAAACAACTGCATCACTGGCTGCAAGTGTAACACAATCTGTACAAAAATATTTCTCCGAGCTAAAGGGAACTGATCCTGTTGATTTATACCAGTTTGTTCTTGAAGAAATTGAAACGCCATTATTCAAGGCGGTTATGGAACATTGCAAATACAATCAATCTCGTGCAGCGATTATGTTGGGTATTAGCAGAGGTACGTTAAGAACTAAATTACGTCATTATTTTGATGATAAATACGTCGGAAGTAGAGATTAAATAACAACCGCTCGATTGCGGCAAGTCATTGTAGATTTGACTTGCCGTCTCGTAAGAAACGACAAGTCCTTTGAATTACTCAGCAAACATCGAACTAACAGACTCTTCCACATTCACACGCTTAATGGCTTGAGCTAGCATATCAGCAAGGCTTATTACTCTGATTTTTTTGCAACGCATGGCTTCTTCTGAAAGGGGAATCGTGTCAGTAACAACCACCTCGTCTAGTGATGAACGTGCGATGTTTTCAACCGCAGGGCCTGATAAAACAGGGTGAGTGATATAAGCACGTACGCTAATTGCACCACTTTTTTTAAGTTCCTTGGCAGCAGAACACATGGTGCCAGCTGTGTCGACGATATCGTCAATAATAATGCAGTTTTTGCCAGAGGGTTCGCCAATAATGTGCATGACTTCAGATTTGTTTGGGCCACTTCGGCGTTTATCGATAATTGACAACTCTGCATCATCAAGTCGTTTTGCCATGGCTCTTGCACGCACAACGCCACCTACGTCAGGCGATACTACCATTAAATTATCCATTTGCTGGCGTTTGATGTCTTCAAGCATGATTGGAGTTGAGTATACATTGTCAACAGGCATGTAAAAAAAGCCCTGAATTTGGTCAGCATGCAAGTCCACGGTAAGTACACGACATATCCCAACAGACGCCATCATGTCAGCGATTACTTTTGCTGTAATGGGAACACGTGCAGAGCGAACGCGCCTATCTTGCCGGGCGTAACCAAAGTAGGGGATTACTGCTGTGATACGTCCAGCAGATGATCGACGTAATGCATCCGCCATTATCAGCAGTTCCATCAAATTATCATTTGCTGGTGCGCATGTCGATTGGATCACGAAAACATCTTTTCCTCTGACATTCTCCAATACTTCAACCATGGTTTCGCCGTCGCTAAATGTACCTACGTTAGCTTGACCAATGGGCAGTTGCAAATGAGTGGAAATCTTGAGCGCGAGCTCTGGATTGGAATTACCAGTAAAAATCATCATTGTTGACATATGAATAGACCCTTTTTCGGACGTGGTTTTATGTTTGAATTGGGTAATTTCGAGAGCTTGAGTGTGGCTGGGGTGCCAGGATTCGAACCTGGGAATGCTGGGATCAAAACCCAGTGCCTTACCGCTTGGCGACACCCCAAAATATTATCTAGTTTCTATGTTTGCTCGCTAACATCTGTCGCTGCGAACAGTGAGCGTATTTTGCCGTGATTTAATGTGATTGTCAACGGAGTTATTAAAAAAAAGTCTAATTAAATATTGATCTATATACGGCAAAGATTTTGAAAATCACAGTGCTCACATGTACTTGCTCGAGTGGGCAAAGGTGGACAAAATCCTTCACTAAACTCACGGGCTAGATGGCTTAATTGTTCATGCCATTGCTGTAGAAGGTCTATCCACTGTTCATTTTTGCTTAAACCCTTCATGCCTTTAATGCCTAATGACTCTTCACTCAGACCGTTGCATGTCAATACACCTTTTTTTAGTTGTAAAAATAGTAGGGCATTAATGTTTTCATCTAAAAGTGCATAAAGAAGAAGTTGAGGTGCTTCCGGGCGTTCTTCATTCCAAGGCTTTACAATAGGAATGCTTGTTTTATAGTCGACAACCCATTTTTTATTCGATTCAAGCCGGTCCATACGATCTATTCTCACTCGAAACTCAACGCCGGATAAAGTGATTGTGAACGTTTTTTCTAGGGCCTCAATAACAAAGGGCGGGCGTTGTTTTTCCCAGTCTAGGCATGCCATGACTAAGCGACGTAAACGAGCATTTTCGACGTTTTGGATCAGTGGTGAAAACGAGAGTTGTCTGCTGTGAATGTAAGGCTGTAATGCATCATGAATAACTCTGTCAATCAGCTCGTTCAGATCGGTTTGACTCAGTGTGTTTAAATGATGTTGACTATGAATGTTTTGCCACAGTAATTCCATGACACGATGGATGATTTGGCCGCGCTCACCAGCATCAGGACCTGTTGATAATAAAGGTTCTGAGCCTGCATGGAGACGATGTGCTGTAAACGCACGAAACGGGCATTTAGCTTGATTTGCCAGCAGTGAGGTGCCGCCAACGGCCGTTTCAAATGCGCGCAAAGGGACTGAGTAATCATCTTCAATAGTCAGCAGGGTAGGTATGCTTGTGGCTGTCAGAAGTGTTCTGGCACTATATTTAGGGTAATCAACAATCAGTGGTGATGGCATATTGGGCATGTCACCTGTTAAACAGGGATAGCTGAATACACTGTTGCCACTTCCATGCTGTAGTCGTTGTAACAATTGGTTCGCAAATTGCAATTCACGCGATGCAACAGCATGTGGCATGTCAAGATCACGTTGAAGATCTATTGGAATAAAAGCTGACAATTTTGTTTTTTGAGGGAGGCATTGATCGGTTAATCCGCAAACCCATACACTATCAAATGTGCATCCAGATGCTTCTAGTAAGCCTAAAATCTGAATGGGCGTCGTTGATTTTCGAGTTTGAAAAATAGTGGATTGTGCTAAATCATTGAGTGAATCAAGAGCTGTTTGTTCATCCATCAAAGGCGCAATGACAGACAACTGCAAAAATTCATCAAACAGGCCCATAAAGCGTTGGAAGCATTGATATGCGGAAGAGTTGAGAGGGTATTCGCCGGGGAAACCCAAAGCAATCAACCTTGCTTTGAACTCGTTAACCCAGCCCTCTGGCGTTGCTTGTTTAGGGTAATCCGATAACTTCTCGAGCAATTGACCTAGCTTTGGTGCGGTAGGTTTTAATTCTTCTAATAAATTATTCCATGGAATGTTTGCTTCTTGAAGTAATTTGCTATTTTGCAAAACATGCGATCGAACTAGAAACTCAGATTTGGAACCAAATAAATAGGGGGAGTGCAGCATAAGTCGTGTTTGATGATTATCATAAACGCGTTTATCTAGCTTAAGCCAAGCTAAAGCATGTGTGACTAGTGAATAATCGGTGAGTGGTTTTCCTAATGAAATACTAAATTGTTCTTGTGGAATATGGCGCTCAAGAAGACGTTGGAGTGCATGGTGCTGTGCTTCTAGATCTGGTACCACAACCCCAATGCGTTGCTCTCCCTTTGAAATACAGGATTTTAACCACGTAATCAACTGTAGGTTTTCATCTTGGCGATCTTGAGCGGCATATATTTGAGTGTTTGCCGGCGTTGGCATGAGGTCATAATAATATTGTTGACAGCCAAACTTTTCATATATCTGCTGCAGTTCTTTTTGCTGGGGAGTGAAGTCATCAAAACAGATCCAGATCACCGTGTTAGCATTAAATATCTCAGGATAGAGCATAAGGTGCTGGGCTAATTGCTGTTCAGTAATTGCGTTAATCTGTGTTAATTCATGCGAATATTGTCTTTGCCATCGTTGAAATTGACTCGTTTGCGGCGTGAATTTAAAAACTGGGTCTTCCATGTCAACTTGCCAAAGCTGACATTGTGTCCACGCTTTTTCAATTTCGTGCAACAAGCCTTCGTTACAAGGATAACTATTTTGATTGGATATGACTTGTCGCCATAAATGACGTTGTTGAGCCGTATTCAATAATAATGGATGATCAACATGGGGATGCAACTGACGCACTTGATGATAGAGATCACGTAGGAAGGCTTGATAAGGCAGGCAATACGGCTTATCTTCAATGACTGAGCCTTGTTCAAAATAATAATCATGTAACAATTGATTGCTTAATCGATTGTTTGGAGTAATTGCGGTAGCGCCTGCTTTGAATAATGTGAATAGCGCTTGTTTTGTTTTTATCATGGAGAGGGGTCTACTTCATTTAATAGAGCATAGCCTATATAAGGTTATCAGATATTACCAGTCCTTTTGTTAAGCCCTTGTGAAAAATTGCTTCTGCCAGTAGTATTGAATGATATGAACATAGACACTAGAGGCCATTATGTTTCGAGGGAGTATAGTCGCGTTAGTTACACCTCTTCTTGACGACCATGTTGATGTGGAGCGTTTGCGCGAATTGGTTGAATACCATATTGAGTCAGGAACACATGCTATCGTTGCAGCCGGTACAACCGGTGAAGCTGGCACGTTGACGACAGATGAAAAGTTACTGGTCATTAAAACGGTCGTTGATCAAGCACGTGAGCGTATTCCAGTCATTGCAGGAACAGCTGCCAATGCAACAAAAGCATGTATTGAATTGACTGAACGAGCGATGGCCTGTGGCGCGCATGCAGCACTGATTATGACACCAGCCTATATCAGGCCTACACAAGAAGGGCTCTATCAACATTACAGTCATATTGCTCAAGCCGCTGCCATTCCTATCATCCTCTACAATGTTCCGAGTCGAACCGGTTGCGATTTGTTACCTGAAACGGTAGCGAGGCTGTCACACATTTCAAATATAGTAGGTATTAAAGAAGCTACAGGGCAAATGCCTCGATTGCAGCAAATTTTGCGAGAATGCAAAGGCAATATTGACGTCTATAGTGGAGATGATTTGACAGCTGCTTCTTGGATGTTGGCTGGTGCTAGAGGCGTTATCTCTGTGACAGCAAATGTGGCAGCATCTCAGATGGCAAAAATGTGCGATGCCGGCCTTGACGGCGACAGTTCGGTTTGTTTGCGTATTCATGAACAATTAATGCCATTGCATCATCTTATGTTCATTGAGTCAAACCCTATTCCTGTTAAATGGGCGGCATTTAGAATGGGGCTGATGAATGATGAAATTCGTCTTCCAATGACGCATCTGTCGTCAGAATATAAGCAAGAGCTTGAAAAAGCTTTACATACATTAACATTAATCTAGGGTGTCGTTGTGAACGTTGTTAAAAAAGTAGTCTTTGTCGTTGGCTCGAGTTTATCTCTTGTTGCGTGTTCTTCGTTTTATGCAAGTAATGCAGAAACAAGTTATTTGAAAAGCCGTAACGGTGTGGAACTAGTGGTGCCTGCGCCTCTCACCACAGCGAACATGGGATATTTTTATATTTTGCCTTTGCAAAATCAGGATGCAAAAGTAAGTATCAAACCTCCGACGGAATAAAGGAATGGTCGAATGTCAGTTAGAATGGACGAGTTAACGGTTATTCAAGACTTATCAAAGCGCATCATCGATGCGCAACGCCAAATTCGTATTCTTGATCAAATCAAATGGGATGATAAGATCAAGCAGCAGTTTTTTGAACAAAAAGGACAGCAGCTGCCTTGTGTAAATGCTGAATACTATGCCAGCAAGCCATTGCCGTTTGACCCACAAGATAAAAAAGAGGAGTTTCGAGCTATTTTGCGGGACACGCAAAATAAGTTGGGACAGTACTCACCGATTACACGCTTAATCAAACGTCAGTGCGAGGAGTACATTAAAGCCGTACAGATGTTGTCTGCGAGAGGCACACCTGCATTTAATGAACTGTCGAAGGAGTTGTATGGCAGTCCTGATGATGTGTTTTATGTCGGTGGACCACGTTTATCACAGCTGGGCGTTTTGTTATTTGATGTGTTAACGTCTCTAGACGTAAGGCTTCAGTCTGCTGCTGATGTAGAGCGCTATACCCCTGAACAAGCACAAAACATATTGCAAACACGATTAAATATGTTTTTTGATCAGCATCATGGACGAGTTAACGTGATGGTCAGTGACGGCATGATTGCTGATGCCGCGGCTGGCGCTGATAGCATTAAATTAAACAAGCAGGCGATGTTTAGTGACAGAGAGCTCAAGTATCTTGAGGTTCATGAAGGTTGGGTGCATGTGGGGACTACCCTAAATGGTGCTATGCAACCGTATTGTTCTTTTTTGTCTAAAGGTTCACCCTCGTGCAGTGTCATTCAAGAGGGTTTGGCTATTATTACGGAAGTGGTCAGTTTTTCTTCCTATCCTGGGCGTATGCGTAAAATTACTAATCGAGTGATTGCAATAGACAAAGTGATGCAGGGTGCAAATTTTCTGGATATTTATCGATATTTTATAGATTGTGGATTGAAAGAAGACGACAGTTATAATCAAACCGTTCGAGTTTTTCGAGGCAGCATACCCACTGGCGGGCCATTTACCAAAGACTTGTCTTATGCCAAAGGGTTTGTACTTATTTATAATTTTATTTGTTTTGCCATCAGTCAGAACCGAGTCGATACGATTCCATTGTTGTTTACAGGAAAATTAGCCTTGGATGATTTGCCTTTATTGATTGAATTAAAAGAACAAGGGCTTATCACAGCGCCTGTCTACCTTCCTCCGCAATTTCGAGATTTAGCCGCACTGAGCGCATGGATGAGCTTTTCACTTTTTTTGAATAAATTTGATTTAAATGAAATACAGAAGAATTTTAGGTTTTTATTGCTTTGATTTGTCAACAGGCCCTATAACTTGCTTTATCAGAACCGTGACCGTTAGGGAGCGAATCACTGTTAACCGTCAAACTTTTTCGCTCCCTAACGGTCACGGTTCTGATAGAGCAGCTAATAAGCATGGTGTCATGCAATATTGGCTATAGATGGAATTGCATCACTGTCTATTGTATCAGTGGTGGCTTTACGCTTAAAAATACCCTGTAGCATGAGTGAATATCCGCTCGTGTTGTTAGCTTCCACTCTTGGCTTGCACACTTGAGGTGCATTAAAAACCTCCTCCTTTTTTAAGGATTTAGGCTGCTGATCAAGGGCTTTCAAGATCGTATTGTCATTTGAAAGCGTTACGTGATAAACGATTTGGTCGTTACGGCTCTCGATAGAATAACTCCCTATCCATTGCAGCCCAAAAAACAACGTATTTGTAGATTCAGAAGATAAAGAAAATTTTAATGGGGCACGTTCGTGAGAGATGAGTCCGAGCTCTGTAAGTGTTACATCAAGATCAAGAAGAATTTCCCTAGTCTTGGGGGCTTTATGAAAATGACCACCCATTGACTCGATCGTTTTAAGAACGTTTTCGGTTAGCGTTTCTTTATTAACGATAAATGTTAGTTTCATTAAAAAATATCCTTTCAAAAAGTTTTTTGAGTAATTACTTGCATCAAACGATTTTAAAATCCGAGGGGCAATTGAAAATCACACTTGCCAGAATTAAGTAAGTTGATTCACCGATAGGACAATAATCAATAAGTTCGCCCAGTTCTGTTTCATCATCCTGTTTGATGAGACGCAGCCCAGATAGTAAGGGATACGTGCTTTTCATAGTAAATAACTTTATTTCATGTTTAAGTGTTGCACGATAGTGGGTTCGAGCGACAATTTCTTGTCCCTTGTAGCATCCCTTATTAAAGCTTAGATATCCAGATAGTTGCAAACTAAGACGATGCGGCAAAAATAAACCACGAGACAGCGGATAAATTTCAAGTCGATGTTGGCGAAGTTGCAATGAGTGCCAAGCCAATGAGCCACGCCATTGCCCATGTTGCATAAATGAAGGGATAATGTCTGGCGCGTTATCTGTGTTAACTATAAATATATAATGTCCTGCGCCCAAATAATAGCAGCAAAATCGATCATCAAAGACAACACTATAATTTTCCAGAGGCAATGTAATGCCAAACGGAATGACGTCGTCAGGATTGTTTAATAAAAACCCAAAAACCCGGTAAGCATTGGAAGTTTGTAATGCCACTTGAGAAAATGCAGCTGTTTTAGATAAAGAAGTGGACGTTTCATTGAGAAGATCGTTAGGCACTATCAAGTGTAAACCATGCCAATCGATTACATCCAATAATGCAAGAACTCGTCCCTTCAGATTACACATTGCCCCTTGGCGCATTTGATGGGGTGTGACGTCCCTCAGATCACAACTGACTTGTCCTTGTAAAAACTCGCTGCTGCGCGCACCAATGACGTCAAGACAGGCTAAATAAGACAGATCAAACAAATAATTTTTTTGTGGATCGATGCTTAACTCGTCATCAAGTGATGTAAAAGCTGAGAGTGGTCTTGAATTAACGGAATAATGAGTTGTTTGCATTGGGTCTAGTTGTAATTTATAAGGCAAGTAGTGTAACATCTATTCGCATTTTCTTGAACACTTATACCCATTTTATCTGAAGGACAACATGATTACGCCACAAAAAAAAGCAAAACTGACTTGGCATTGTCGGCGCGGCATGCTGGAGCTGGATTTAATCCTTCAGCGTTTTTTAGCCACGCAACTGGAGCTATTGACTGAACAACAGGTTAATTTATTTGAACGCCTATTAACAGCTCAAGATCCTGACCTTTATGCATGGCTTATGGGGTATGAAGCACCAGTAGATAAGGAGTTACGAGAAATTGTTGCCTATATCCAACTTCACGATAACACTCGGTAAATCTAAATATTATTTAAGATTGGCATGCCTTCTGCACGTTTTTGCAGGGGTCGTACTGTACAACTCTTCAATTCCTGTATTTTGTCAGATATGCCTGTCCATGGTGTTGGCTGTCTCGCTGATACGTATAGCACGTAGTAGGCTTCCTATGGCCGCATACAATCAAATAAGTCGTCGATCAAATTATTGGCTGTTGCACGGCGTGGATGAACAGGACATAAGGTATGAACAGGCTCAAATCAGTTTTGATGCTGGGTTATTTTTTTTGCTGAAGCTAACAAACAACAATCGCTTAAAAACACTGGTTATTTTTATCGATCAATTGTCTTCATCAGAATACCGTGCGTTGAATGTACTTGGTAAAATTTCTCGTAAGGCACGGCTGTCGCATTAAAATTTGATCAACCTGCCGTAGGTTGGGCCTTGGCCCAACAATAACGTATTAAAATCCACAGTTGCAGAAAAAATCCTTTGGAAAAAGGGTAATATTCTTTTAAAAGCTCAATTTTTGATTCACCAAACAATACAAAATCTCGCCAACTTTCAGCCCCACAGATACTGCCACACAAAACCACAAATAAAATCTCAGTGAGTGGGTACAATTTTTTTCTAGAAATGCGTATGTACCCAACCT
>CANJSM010000033.1 GCA_947477015.1 Legionellaceae bacterium | reverse complement strand
GCACGCAATACCATTGGAAAAAGGGTAATATTCTTTTAAAAGCTCAATTTTTGATTCACCAAACAATACAAAATATCGCCAACTTTCAGCCCCACAGATACTGCCACACAAAACTACAAATAAAATCTCAGTGAGTGGGTACAATTTTTTTCTAGAAATGCGTATGTACCCAACCTCATGCATCGTGCCAGCTCATCAAAATTTGAATGTGGCATTTGATCTTATTTCTTACTCTTCGTCAAATAAAACGAAATCTAATAGCTAGATTGTTGGGCCAAGGCCCAACCTACGGCAGGTTGACCAAATTTTAATGCGACAGCCGTGTGGTATTGACGACTGATGATTCTGTCATCAATAAAGGCATCAAACTATGACCAAACAAAAAACAAACGGGGATTTTTGTGCTAAAATGAATAAATAGACAACAGAAAATGCGGCGCATCATGACAAAAGGTACAAGAAAAAAGAAACATGCCACACCCATATCAGAAAGGTATTTTTTTACCCAGTCAGCCAGTGAAGTCAAATACGGCTCTGCGCCGAGTAATGTGCTCAGCGTGACTCGATTATTATCTAACAAACCTTGTTGGCGTGCAGACTCTGAGTCCACGATTCCAAAACAAAAAACGTTAATTATCAATGTCGATGAGTCATTATTGGATATTAATTCAACTCAAGTGGCTAGAAAACGATTAGATGCTCTGAAAAACCATGGTTTTAATAGTTACGTGTTTAAAGAGGGATTTTTTAGGAGCCTCAGCAATCTGGAATTTAGCTCCATATCAAACGAATCGATTGAGCGCACTCAAACAACATCATATGAGGATGAAGAACTTCACATGGAGGCTGTTCGGCAGCTTCATGTACCTTACGATGAGATATTCATACTGAATCAGCAAGAATTGAACCTGTTAATCAAAGGAGATGATAATGATTGGATACATCTCCCCTCTTTTCAGCACGTGAACTTAACTGATTCAAATATTAGCGGTGAATCATTAGCTCGACTTTTGTCAGCAAAGGGCCATGAGATTGAAATGCTTAATTTAACAGATTGCATTAATCTTCAAGATACAGCATTCGATGAGCCGCTAGTATTGCCAAAATTACGGGCCCTGCTAATTGGCTCAAGCAATTTCAGTGGAATACCCATCATGCCTAGTGAAGCTGTAGAGAAATTAATTAAGGCAAGCATCGTAACACTCGAGGTTCTTGAATTAAACACCAATGATAACAATCGAGATCTAGAACTCTTTCTACAACATTTTTCACAGCCCAATAGGCTCAAAGCACTGATTTTATCAGGTAACTTAGAAGTAACTCAACAAATACTGAACAGGCTTGATTTTTCTTCGATAGAAACAGTTTCTGTGATGAATTCAAGCATAAATATACACGATTTATTTCTTATGTTATCAAAAGCTCAGAGAATAACCACATTAACACTTAAAAACATTGCGATTGATAGCTCTAATAGTGAAGAGCTCATGGCATTAAATCTTTCTGATTTAGAAACTATTGAAATCGATAGTTGTGATTTCAATAGCAACGACCTGAGTCAAATGCTATCAAATAGCGCGCGGATTAAAACAATAGAAATCAGCTTGATGAGAGACGAAGATATATGTTTACCGACACTTGAATATGCTTTTCTAGAATCATTACACCTACATTACCTATCCATTGGATCAGAAGACCTAAATGCTATATTTACGACAGCAAAACGCCTTCAATCTGTTCATTTAATCGACTGTTATAGTTTGGACGAAGACGAAGAAGAAGACGAAGAATTAGCTCATCTAACTGGATATGTCTGTAATGACTTGAAAGATCTTAAATCAAACGGCATTTACTTCACAAGACTCATTTTAACTTCATTTGCGCTATGCTCAGGCAAACTAAGCCATTTGAATCTGGAGTATACAACTAACATCAATGAACTATTTGAGAGCAGTGAACCCATACCATTCTTGAACGAATTAGAAACACTAGATCTCTCTGGCTGTGACATTACCTCATTAAATTTAGAGCACCTCTTAAATAGCACCCCGAGACTAAAAACATTGAATCTATCTGAGTGCAAAGATTCTCAGTGTCATAATTCAGAAATCCAATTTTCTGATACTCTAAACCTTCCATTGTTGGAAGAAATCATGCTGGATCACTCTACCATCACAGCAAAAAACCTCAGCATGTTACTCCAAAACTCCCCCAAACTTAGATTATTGTATTTATCGAATTGCGAACAGTTAACGGATAAATTAGAAGCGAAAATGGTTTTGCCAATGCTTGAAATACTCTATTTAGAAAATACAAACATTCACCCCGACGCTTTCGAAAAAATTATATGGAATTCTAAACTATTAAAAGTAGTGCGACTCACTCGCTACCCGGACTTGAAAGGTAATTTACTTTCATCGATAGCGCTCGATTCATTAACTGAATTGTACTTAGCTAAATCTTCAATAGGATTTTACGATTTTGAAAACATTTTATTTAAGGCAACAAAACTTAAACTACTAGACATTCGTTACACAAAGTCGTTAATTGACGAAGAGGAATATGCTGTTGAAAAAAGTAAATTATACTCATTAGAAAAATTTTTAATCAGTAACTCTGCAATTTTGTTCGAACAAGTACTTGGAATCTTATTTAATGCCACTCGATGTAAAACGTTGTATTTAACAGTAGATCAATTCACAGCCGACCAAATAAATGAGCTACAGACCAGTTACCCAAATATTGAGTTGTATTATGAATCTAAATTACGGCCATTCAATGTTGTTAAACAGGACGAAATTGATCTCAATTTCATTCAAGAAAACACGCCCAAAAATGAGTATCTCGACGCAGACACACGGCCTGATCCCGATAAAAAGTATACTGTGGAGCGCCTGTTTTATCCAGAGATTGGCGCACCTACCCCCCCTGTTTCCCTTTATCGCCTGACAGTCTTTCATCAGTATGCGCTGTCTACAGAGCCTTGCGATATCTCCCTCGCTTTTATGCTATTTGTCTCTACAGACTTAAAGCTTATAAATGAACAAACCCCTGAATCAAAATCCGCTCTGTATCCCTTGCTGCAGGAGACCAACCACCCTATTAGCTTCACAACCAAACACCGCTACTACTGCAAAACAGAACTTTTACTGACTTCAAACTGGCAATCACTACCCTCTCTTTCTCCACATGAAAGAATGACCATTTACCACATCGATCAAGAACATCCCGTTGAGCTTCGTTATTCCTTGTCCGATAACCTGTATTACATTCGTAGCCATTCTGATATAAGGTCTGCCGTTGAGCTAGAGTTCATTCTTGAGGTACCGAAACCTCATGGTATTGTCGACTTGCCAGAGGATATTCAAGCCGCAATACACTTTTTTAAGCAATTCAAGAGTGAACCCTTGATGGGAGTCAGTAATCAGTCTAATGGACAAGATTATCTGAACGCATTGTATACTCAACAGGTAGGCGCTTGCCGACATAGATCGTTGTTGTTTATGGCTTGGATGAAACAAACACATCCTAGTATAATCACTCGAATCGTTAATAATGATTGTCATAGTTATATTGAACTGTTATACAACGAAGAATGGCGTTTATGTAATCTAGGTGGGTATGAAGCCAATTTGGAGATAATAGAGCCATATCATCCGAAAGAACTACAGTTAAAAGCCCATCAAACCGTCATTTTAACACCTGATGGGACAGACACTCCTGCCATTAAAACACAGTATTTCATGCCCAAGATAACCCATGAGAAGCATCAAACGGGGTTAGCCTACATCCAGGGATTATTATCAAGCGATACGGCTTGCACGCTTGTACAAGCCAACGATTCAAAGATGATCGCAGGCCTTCGATACCACCTTCAAAAACTATGTATTCATACTTCAAGACCCTGTTTTTATATTCAATCACCCGATGATCTCATTTGCCTTGCACCTTATATTAAATTAAACGATAACAACACGGGTACCTTACAAAAAGGCCCTGGTGGTCAATTGCATGACTTTCTTAGCGCTCACTCAGATGACCATTCAAAACCAGTGCTGATCATTAACTATGATCAATTTAGCGCTAGTGATATTGTTCGATTCAATGCATTACTAGATCCTGAACGCAAAGCTGACGGAACGGCCCTGCCTGCTGATTGTCAAGTCATAGGACTGATTAATCCTAACAAAAAAGGCGCATATCAGGGAGCAGACTTTTACTCTCGATTCGACCTAAGGCTTATCTGCTCGTTAAATGCTAGTGAGCTGCTCATCCCACCGATTAAATTTTCTGAACCAACACCGCACTCAGCCACCATCGAGCTTCGAGGGGGAAGCACTTGGGATGAAGATCTGTTAGGAGCTTGGTCACTAGATGGCAACTCGTTGCAATTTAAAGAAGGACAATTAGTGTGTGCCTTTCGAGACGGGGTGACGCATCTTGATTTACGCAACGCGCCTTGGGGTGATCCTGCTTTTGAATGTTTTTGGGAGACCGCGCTACTCAATGAATTCATTATCATTCAAGGAAAAGTCGTTCATCTACCTAAAGGATTGAGTTTGAGTAACAGTGAGGGATATGCATTCGAGCATGCACAGGATATCATCGTCCCCCATAATGAGGCTTTAGAACAACCTGTTTATGTATTAAATCCTAGCCTTACGCCTCGCTTTTTAGGGCCATACCGATGCCATGACCACACCATACATCGAGAAAAAGGCTTAATTGAAGCCAACGCAGGCAAACATCTATCTCTCTATCTGAGTCATTCGTTAAGTCATGCAACATGGTCTAGTATTTTGGAGTGCGCCCATCAGCATAAGGTTACATTGGATTTGCGTGTTCCTCATGGGGTCACATTACCTGACTCCTTTCAACTCGGCCATCCCGCAACACCTGCCCAATCGATCGAGAAGTGGTCGCCAGATATGTCATCTTCAAACCATACAATCTACATCAATAGCACGGACATCGATGCCACATTAGCGTTAATGCCAAGCCATTCCGATCTTATCATTGATGTCAGCGAAGTTGACCCAGCTGATTTACTCACAAAAATCAACGCCAAGTTTGATGAAGAAACGTTGACGTTTGATTTCGAAGAAGTGCTAGGCGCACTCATGAAAGGGCTAGAAGACAACAAAAATATCATACTTAAAGGAGAATTCTCTCAAGACATGCAACAAGCACTAACTGACTTGTTGTATCAACGACAACAAATGCCAGCATCTACTCCAAAACTTATTCTAATTGCTTCAGAGCCTGATTTATTTCCTTGTATTCCCTCATACACGCATGCGGTTACGCTAGAAGAGAAAAAACGATTGCTACCGAAGAAACTCAAGCTATGCGATGAACAAATGAATACCAGAAGCCTCGCGGAGCTTAATGCCATTTGCCGCTCTCAAGCCAGAAACGGCTTGACTAACGAGGATCAACCCTGGGTTGGGATGAAGTTTCTACCCATGAAACCACTATCGGACTTAAATGAGTTGGATCTATCCCAAGCTGAACAGATATCCGATAGGTTTAACGCCGAAAGAATGACTGCCGTTGAGCAGGCTTTGGGCGACTCACCGTTTGTGTTTTTAGCAGGCATGTCAGGAGTAGGAAAAAGCAGTTTTGTGAAACAAATTTGGACAAAAAAACACCCAAACCTTTATATTGGAGAAAACAACATCAAAGCGTGGGCTGACAGCACAAGCATAGGTCTAAAGACGCTATTTATTGATGAAGCAAATATTTCATCACGGCAATGGAGCGAGTTCGAGGGACTTTTTAATACCTCACCAGCAATATTAATTGATCATGAATACATAGCCCTAACCCCTGAACATAAAGTTATTTTTGCAGGAAATCCCATATCATACGGTGGCGAGCGACAGATGGCATCATTGTTTAAGCGCCATGGGAACAGCGTTGTATTCGAGCCCATGCCTGTAGAATACATTTATAACGAAATATTAAAGCCCTCATTCTTTGGAGTAAATCAAGTCGAATTAGAAGAAATAGCACACCCCATATTGAGGGTAGCCGATTATGTAACTTTATGCAGTCAAAACAATGTCTTGATTTCTCCGCGAGAATTGGTTTCTATGGCGCTGTTTAGTCAATGTTATTTACATAACACAACAACAGCCCTATCCCGTACAACCTCCGATGAGGACTATGCAATCATCGCTGAGCTATTAAGGGATGAGCCGCCGACAGAACAATCAACCCTTCAAGATGAGGATCCATTCGATATTGATTTTGTTTTTGATGAATTATTGAGTGATATAAACCGAAATCCAATAACCGAAAACCCTATCGCGCAGTATTATGCTTATCATCTAGCAAGACCACTCGTTCCTGATCAGTATTTAACCGAATTTGATCGACAATTCAAAGCACCTGCGCCAAGAAGGAGACCTTTGTTTGAGCTGTCTAGTTTTGATTTTTTAACTACTGAATCAAATCGACCAGCAAGAGAAGCATTAGAGGATTTTTTAAATCTTCGACAAATAAGACAAACTCATTCAGGGAACCCTACCCAACAATATGGAGGCCTAGGTGGCCTTATTCTTGAGGGTGAACCAGGGATAGGTAAAACCGAATTGGTGGCTAAAACGCTAATAGCTCATGGACTCACACGAGGTGATTGGCATACGCACAACAACCAACAAGTATTTTATATCTTACCCGTTAGCACGCCCTTCCTTCAGAAAAAAGAATTTTTGCTGAAAGCTTTTCATGAAGGGGCGGTAGTAATCGTTGATGAAATGAACAGCGCACCCATGATGGAAAGCCTGCTCAATGATTTATTGATGGGACAAACACCGGATGGTCAACCCCCCAAAAACCCTGGATTTCTTCTAATAGCCACCCAGAATCCAGTGACCATGTCTGGGCGCATCAAAGCCAGTTCAGCGATTCAACGCCGCATGCAAACAGTGAGCATACCAAACTATAGTACTAAAGAGATGATTGATATTCTTCAGCATAAAGGCCTCTCAGAAGACATGGCTACAGACATGGTCCGTGAGTATCTAGACATAAGGCAGAATGGGGATGTACTGCCTCATCAGCATCAACTTTGTTTCCGCGATGTGTTGAAACGGGCTCAGATGGAACTGAACGCAGCGCAAGCTAAAATGAGGGGGAGCTCTTTTGACGAGGCTACCTCACGAAAAAGACCTCGTTCAGACTCACAAGACCTGCAGAGTTTAAGTATATTTTCGAGAGGGAATAAAAAACGCTTACCAGAAAATGATAACGATAAACCCATGAGCAGTTCGCCCAGCTTGTAAATAACTAATCATGGACTATATTTACTAGAGCGTGTTGACAATTCATCTTCCGCGAACAAGTCGCGGGACATCGAGATCTGAAATGTCAACAAGTCCTAATATATAGACAACTAACACTCCTTTTCCCCGCCTACGGGAGAAGGTGCCCGAAGCGGATAAGGGTGTAATCAAAAGATTACCCCTATTATGAGGAGTAAACCATGCCTTTAACGAACCTAAGTGATCGACTACTAACATCTGAAGGTATTTTAGATAAATTGATTGCCGTTAAAGGCGAAACAGCATTGTTGCCTCCCGAAAAAGTTAACGACATCGTTAAAAAGAAATTAGAAACCATTCGCAACGTCCTAAAATCCATTTTTTTTGAAACGCTAACTAAGGAAGAAATTCAAGAGGTCTTATCGTCACCCAACTCACGCTTCAAACCCAAGTACATGGCCCTACACTTAGCATTAAGTACTCTTTTCTCAGATCAAACTATTGATGAAATGATTGCTCATCTCAGCCAATCTAGAGAAGCTGATTGGGCCCCCCCCCCCACGGAATTAAAAAAGCATTACCACTTCTGCAATCAAGAACACGAGTATTTCACCAACCCAGAAAAAGAAGATGCACTCATTGAATTATTTAAGAGTCTGGTCATTGCTTGTCAAAAAGTGACTGTCCTCATTGAAAAAAATAATACTAGTTTAGATATAATGGCTTTTGATTACGCCTATACCCTCATGGCCTTGCTTGTCGATGAAGACAAGCCTATCCCTACTCTTAGCTCGTTAAGCCCTAAAATAGTGAGTTTATTGACCCCAAAGGATAGATCATTAGAGCCCACAGATAAGCCTTTTCACGCCAACCTACTCGATTTAAAACTCCCATCCATTGACCATGACCGTGAAGGTTGGATCAAACTCATCGAAAAAGAAGGAGCGCGTGTTCTGAGATATTTCAGCAATGCCATTCGGATACAAGAACATACTCACGAACATCGCGCACCCAAAACATGGCAAGAAGCACAACAGATGAACCAACTGTGTTTGTATAAACGTGCAGATGAGGACTCCGCAGTTGAGGACCCCGCTTTTACTAAATTATGTTATGAAAACGATGTAGAGGAGCACATTTTTAATGCCTGCCTCGATTATATAGGCTCACCTGCTGTATGGCCTAAAAAAACGTCAGATAATATTCCCTCTGTTCCCATTGAAGACACGACAAACGACTATGTGTGGACTAAGCTCCCAATTAACGACAAAAGAGCATTAATTTTAGGCGTAATGACCCACTCATGCCAATCGATAGGTGATGACTCAGAACGATGCGTGAAAGATGCTGTTAGTTTAAACACCGGTGGCCTGTATGTATTATTGAAACGAAAAAAAGGAACAACCGGCACGTATTTAACAGATGAAGGTCTCATCAATTATGAAGCCTTTCAAATCATAGGGCAATCGTATGTCTGGCTCTCAAAAGCAGGAAACCTCTGTTTAGATTCTATCGAGTGCTTGATTAAGCCGAAGATTCCTGACGAACAATTAAGTGATATTTTAACGACCTTTTCTGAAAAGGTACTGCTTAAAAACCCATCGATTCAACGCGTCACACTAGGCATGGGGGGAAAAACACCAGAGCACTTATATCCAAACTACGCCACGTTACCAGAAGTAGTGCGTGAAGGTTTTTTTTATGGTGATGCGTATCAGCAATATTTGATAGCTCAGCAGCCATCTCGATTATCCGAGGCCTGTAGGATAGCGATTGAGAACCAATACGATTACGCTGCTAGAGATGTCTTATTATACCTTTGTGAACACATCACAGATACCACCAATATTGTACAACAATTAAAAGATCTATTCGCTGCTGATCCATCGCGAAAAGAGATGCTGTGTCCAAGGTTTTTGTTTGATCTGTTACGCTTCACGCCAAGCCCGACATGGATTGATCTACAACCTGTGAACTGGAGTGCATTGTCTGAAGAGTATTCGTTAGGACGCATGGTTTCGCAGGCGACTTCACTCGAACAAATGGTGCAAATTTTAGAAAGAGTCCAGCCAGAAGAACGTATTGCCGTGGCTAAAGCCAGAATCGACCTGTTTTACAATCAGAATCACCAACCTATTTTTTTTCAGCAATTACTCGATCTAATCCCTGAAGGTTCGCGTTTGAAGCTTATCGAATGCGACAGAAACGACTCTTTTTCTTTCATATTCCATTTGTCACCGGAACAAATTAAGCAATTGATAGAATCACTTCCTGAGGAGGATCGACTTGCCGCGCTATTGGAAAAAAAGGATTATCAAGATACGCTTTTTAACACTCAATCAAGATTCCCTGATATGTTAGAATGGATGTTAGATAAAATTCCTGAACGCCAACGATTAGACGCAGTGAAGCAATTTGGTGGCATATTAAAGACGGTAGAAAACAGGCCTGAATTAATCCCCATGATAGTTAATTTGTATCCTGAAGAGGAACGTCTTTTAGCCGTGTCCCAAAAAGATGCCTTTGGGCATAGTCTATTAGAAGCAGCAATCAAGAACTCTACATCATTCAAATGGCTGTTAGCACTCTACCCTACTGAAGAAGAACGCTTTAAAGCAGTCAAGGAAAAAGTAGAATACGGCGAGACTCTCCTAGAGCAGGCTATTTCTTATCCTGAAGTGCTTCGCTCGGTGTTAAAGGTTTATCCAATAGAAGAGCGCATTCAAGCACTACAAACAGTGGGGTCCAGAGGTGTAGACTTGCTATGGCTTGCATGTACTCATGTTAAATCACTGCAAGTGCTGTTAGAGCTTGTACCTATAGAGATATTCATTGTATCTCCATCAAGAATAGGTAGATATGAAACCACACTACACGCCATGGCAGCTAGCTCCACACATTCATTTAAGTTTTTTTTAGAACACATCCCTGCAGAACTGCGCCTTTCAGTCTTGCAAACAAAGCTCACTACTGGCACAACAATATTGGATGAAACCTCTAAAAATATGACTTCACTACAAATTGCATTAGACTCATTATCCACTCCTAATCTAATGACACTGATACAATGCCAAGAAAAACCTTGGATGTCAGACCAGATCGAACTGCTTAAGCAGGTATTAGTGCGAAAATACACTCATCAGAACTGTCCTGAAAGCATATTAACTATTCTCAAAGACGCAGGTACGATTAAACAGTTACAAGTTGCCCTCACCAAAATAATATTAGAACGGTTTAAATCCGCTGCGCAGACCGGTCGTGATGAACCCTCTCCTGAAGGACCCAGTATGGGCAAATGAGCGTCATCAAATTCGATCTTCTGCCAGTATTTTAAATTATGCCAATTATCGGTAACTGGAAATTCTGGATCATGGCCTATGCGATGGTTAACAAGGTGCTGGGAAACCATTGCCATGCGCAAAATGAATGATCTCCTTCATGATAAAACAATGTTTTTGCTAGACCGTTTTAATGACAACACAGCGTAGCAAAAATAAACCACGCACAATATCAAGCAGATTATGCTTAAGCTGGGAAACAACACGTTAATACTCAAGAAAAACAATAAAATAGACACTTGAACAGTTGATGACACAATCAGTATTCGCAATGCTTCTGTGAATTTAATTTTGCATCTTAAGATAAGCCATGAAAATGCTTGAGCAAGCATGGCCACAACAAAGAATAATGAAAAAAACATCCCAAACAGGAAAGAAACAACAAGAGGATATATTAGAGCCCCCAAAATCCATTTGTATCGTAACACGCTGTCAGAATTGATAAGCTTACTCAAGACCAATTCACCTGACGCGTCTTGTTGAGGTTGCTTCACAACGGGTTCTTTTGGTTGAGAAGTTGAAGAAAGACTAGGAAATAAATTAATATTAGGCGCTCGAAAATAGAACTTATCGCGCGTCACCAGCAGCATCAGCTTAGGATCCATGTTTTTCATGCCATGACCTTTTGCTCGCGTATCAATCATCGCAACGAGATCGCCTGTTTTGCTTCGCACAAGATAAGGCATGGGCGCGTTCAATGAAATCAAGCCATTACTTAATTGTAATGGCGGGATCGTCGCCAATGGTGCAATCACCTGATCTTGGATGAACTGATTATAGTCATACATTAAACGGGCCGTTAAAGGAATCGAGGCCACCCCAACCATAAATAATAAATATACAAAACAAACACCGCGCCACCGTTTAGCAACATCTACATACAAACGCTTCGAATAAAAAGCCATGTACAATGCCTGCCAGTAGCTAAAAACAGGTGCGTCTATTCTTTGCGGTAAGGATTGATTTTTTTTCATGTTAAATCTAGTTGATAGTACATAGAAATCATTTTATAGTAAAAGACTCTAAGGTTACTAGGGTCTGTTGACAATTGGAATCTCGACGTCGCGCAACGTAGATCTTCGAAAGATGAATTGTCAACACGCCCTAGTACCGCATCGATTATCGGAGTATCAAGTAAAACAATGATGTCCTTGAAAGCACCTGCCCTGACCTTTTGGCGAATGCGGTTTAAGTATAAGCTGTTGTTTATCATTAATTTTATACTCTGTGGTCTCGCTCGAGCCTGCATCAACTTGTTGCCGCTAAAGTATTTAACCCCTTATTTTGGGCGCTTTCAACGAACCATCAAGCTCTCGACACTCGTCTCAGACAAACAACGCCTTCAAGCTAACTTAATCGGAAGATCTGTCAGATTAGCCGCAAAATACACCCCTTGGGATTCAAGTTGTTTAACCCAAGCGATGGTGGCTAAATTTTGGTGTAGACTCTATCGCATTCCTTATGTATTCTATATTGGCTTTGCAAAAGCCCCCAATGAGCCCAATAGATATATGGCACATGCATGGATCACAGCAGGTCCTGTAGCGATAACCGGTGGGGACGGTTTGGCACATTATCATGTTGTATCCAGTTATGTGTATTTCGGAAAAGGATGTCGTTCATTATGTATAGCTACTATGCCTTCGCACTCCACATCCATAGTGAGTTAGCGTTTCCGGAATTACTGACTAGCTCTAATTCCTACCCGTCTGATTTAACCATAACATGGGGAGAAGTCAGCTCCACAGGTATCGACTCAGACCATCAATCCAAAGGTCTCTTTTTTCAGGCGACCCACTCGACCTTATGGCTTCACGTGCCTAAAGTGGCTCGTTTTCTAGTCACCAATGGCAATCAAATCATGATTGATCCAATTGAAGGCGCAGATGAAGACAGCATTCGCGTGTTTCTATTAGGGTCTTGCATGGGTGCCCTACTCATGCAGCGTGACTTATTTTTATTGCATGGTAATGCCATCAAAATTGGTGACCACTGCATGTCATTTGTAGGGCATTCAGGTGCTGGGAAATCGACATTATCTGGCGCTTTTTTTAAACGCGGCTACTCAGTTTTGGCTGATGATGTCTGTGCAATCAGTCCTCAAGGTCAAGTCATCCCGAGCTTTCCGCAAATCAAATTGTGGTTTGATGCGGCCAAACATCTAAATATTGACACACAATCCCTCAGAAAAATAAGACCACATATTGAAAAATTTGCCGTTCCATTGGCACATCAATATCATGCTGATGCCTTGCCACTCAAAATGGTCTATGTATTGCAAGCAAATAACAAAGATACCTTCAAATTTACAGCGATAACGGGCATGCAAAAATTACAACCTTTGCGAGTGAATACGTTCAGAAGAAATTATTTGCGTGGCTTAGAAAAAGAGACGTCTCATTTCAAGCAGTGCGCTCAAATAGCCAGTCAAATAAATGTAGTTAGAATTGAGCGTCCCAATGATGGGTTTAAATTGGATGAGTTAGTCAGTCTAATCCAACAAGATTTGATGGCACGTGAGCTGCATCATGCCTGCTAGACAGGGCCTGTTTTGGTTGGCGTCTTATCCAAAATCAGGTAACACTTGGTTTCGTATTGTTTTAGCCAATGTATTAAATAAATCAGACAACCCAATTGATCTCAATCAAATCAACACCGGCGCCATTGCCAGCGCTCGAGGATGGATTGATGAAGCCTTAGGGTTTGACAGTGCAAGCCTTAATCATGATGAGCTTGATCAATTACGACCTGCGATATACAAATGGCATAGCGAACATCGAAATCAGGCAGGTTTTCACAAGATTCATGATGCATATACCTTTTTAGACAATGGCATGCCAATGATTCCAACAGAAGGCTGCCTCGGTGCCCTTTATTTTATTCGTAACCCACTGGATGTGGCTATCTCCTTTGCTAATCACTCAAATTGCTCAATAGATCAAGCCATCGAACACATGGGCAACGAAAAATATGCTTTTTGTAAAGGAAAACACAGACAACATAACCAATTACGACAATGGTTACTGTCTTGGTCTTTACATGTTCAAAGCTGGGTATCCGCTCAAGACATCGATGTATTAGTGATTCGTTACGAAGACATGAAAAAAAAACCGTTACCGACATTTACCAAAGCCATTGATTTTTTACAGCTTGATTGTTCGATAGACGATATTGCCCATGCGTTAGAGCATTCCAGTATCGATAAATTACAACAACAAGAAGAGAGCTCAGGCTTTAATGAAAAACCGACTCAAGTTCGTCGTTTTTTTAGAAAGGGCATTGTCGGGGATTGGAAAAACACATTAACAACCGCACAGATAAAACGAATTATCACTGATCATGGCGACATGATGAAACAATATGGCTACATGGAGGAGGTATAATGCACAAACTAGAATTAACCAGTCAGATTTCTCAAAACCCAGAAGTCGCGTTTACACAGATTGACGACGATCTCGTTATGATGGGCCCTAAAGATAGCCTGTTCTATGGAGTCAATTCAGTCGGTACAGCTATATGGTCTTTATTAGAATCTAAAACCCTTTCATTAAGTAAGATATGTGAACAGATTCAGCATAACTATGAGGTCACTGAGGCGCAATGCGTGGAAGACATCAAAAATTTTATTCATGCAATGGTTGATCAAAACATGTTGGTCATCACCTAAATGCTTGCTAAATTAAGCGCCACTGATTCTATTCGCAAAAACTGGCGACTCATGCATTCACTGTTTACAGATGTTCTGCAGTTTAGTCCCTTGAACATGGTCTTGACCCTAGTGTTAATGCTGTTTCGAAGCATCAGTGCTGGCGTGAGTCTGTTATTAATTTTACCGTTATTGAATGTGATTGGGTTTTCAGTAGGACCCAATCATACTCATGGGGTCGTAACAACCATTACGCAGGTCTTCAAATCACTGCATTTACCGTTGAATTTATTGACGATTTTATTAATCTATGTGTTAGTTGTGAGCGTCATTGCTGTCGCCGCCTTTTTTGAGCAAATTATCAGCACCAAACTGCAACAAAATTATATACATCACCTTCGAGCACAATTATACAAACAATTATTGCATACCCAATGGCGTTTTTTTATAACACAAAAAATGCCTCAAGTCCTGCATAGCTTAACCACACAAATACAAATGATCAGCGCATCAAATGTTCAACTGTTGATGATGCTAAATAATGCCATCATGCTATGCGTCTATACCCTGCTTGCCTTGCTCTTGTCTTGGAAAATGACCCTGATTGCCGGAGTATGTGCCGTTATATTGCTTAGCATGATGCTCCCTCTGCACAAACTCACTTCGCAATCAGGTCGTGATCATTTACAACAAAATCAAACCATATTTCAATCGATCACTGAACAACTCAGCGCATTAAAAATGATAAAAGGATCGGGTTTTGAGTCCAAATTTGCTCTGGATACCCGACGAATTAGCTTAAATTTAGAGCAGCAAAACAAACGGCTAACGCAAGTAACCGCGGCAACAAAACTACTCTACAGCATCGGCTCGGTAGTGGTATTCAGTATCTTGTTGTATTGTGCCATCTCCCTACTCGCGGTCCCTCTTGAGTCGTTACTATTGCTATTGGTCGTTTTTTCACGATTGTTACCCATGATATCGACCATTCAGCAACACTATCAACGAATCCTTCATCAGTTACCCTCCTATTCTGATGTAAAACAATTAGAGCAACAATGTGCAGCTCATCAAGAGCACATAGATCACGCAATGCCGGTGTTTGAACAATCGATTTCACTCAATCAGTTGAGTTTTAGCTACACGCCTCACCAACCTATTTTAAAAAACGTGTCGTTGACGTTAAAAAAAAATCAAACAACCGCAATCATTGGTCCATCAGGAGCAGGCAAATCGACATTGGCTGATTTAATCATCGGTCTACTAGAGCCAACCTGCGGCACCATTACTATCGACGGCAAAATTTTGGATGCTAGCAATAAATTTGCTTGGCGACAATCAGTCGCCTATGTCACCCAAGACGTTTTTTTATTTAATGCATCCATTCGCGATAATTTACGCCTATTTTGCGCTGACGTGCCTGATGAATCCCTCTGGGTTGCATTAGAATCTGCTTCGGCAGATGGTTTTGTTGCAGCCATGGAGCATGGATTAGATACGATAGTGGGTGATCGAGGCGTTCGTTTATCAGGTGGAGAATGCCAACGTATCGCACTTGCTCGTGCCTTATTATCAAAGCCAAAACTACTGGTATTGGATGAGAGCACAAGCTCCCTGGATACTAAAAATATCATTAAAATCCAAGAAGCATTAAACACATTACGCGGCAAGATGACCATACTAATAATTTCACATCAAGAAGAAATGAGCCATTTTGCAGATCAGAATATTTTTTTAACTGAGCGACACTTAACAAGGAATGAACGATGTCATTAACATCCACAAAACCAATCAATCAGCCCATTGATCTAACCCACAAAACAGCATGGACCCTTACTAAACGCCAGCGTTGTGATTTAGAATGCTTAATCAATGGGGCTTATGCACCATTAAAAGGATTTCTAGACAAAGCTGATTACGAGGCTGTTTGCAACACGATGCGACTCGTTGATGGTTCATTATGGCCCATGCCCATCACACTCGATGTGCCAGAGTCATTTGCCTCAAGACTGAAAGCAGGCGAACAAATTATCCTCGCAGACGATGAAAATTTGCCCTTAGCATTACTCACCGTGTCCTCCAGCTGGCAACCCGATAAAAACCATGAAGCCAAAATGGTGTTTGGCACTAGCGACTTAAAGCACCCAGCTGTTCAATACCTTCATGAGCAAGCCGGTAGTTGGTATTTAGGTGGAACAATCACCGCCCTTTCCCCTATCATGCATCATGATTTCACTGAATACAGGCATACTCCAGCTCAATTAAAACAATTATTTAAGCTCTATGGATGGACTAAAATCATTGGATTTCAAACACGAAACCCAATCCACCGAGCGCACTACGAATTAACACTCCGTGCGGCTGAAGCCGTGAATGCACAGTTACTCATTCATCCAGTAGTGGGCATGACTAAACCAGGAGATGTTGATCATGTCACGCGCGTAAAATGTTATGAGCAAGTCATAAAAAAATACCCACATCAACGAGCCATGCTCAGCCTACTGCCCCTTGCCATGCGCATGGGAGGACCAAGAGAAGCTGTTTGGCATGCAATCATTCGTAAAAATTATGGGGTTACGCATTTTATCATTGGCCGTGATCATGCAGGGCCTGGTATGAACAGCCAAGGAGAGCTATTTTATGACCCACTCGCAGCGCAACAACTAGCCTTAGAACATGCAGCTGAAATAGGCATTGAGATTCTACCCTTCCCAGCGATTGTATATGTTAAAGAAAAGGCTACTTTTTTAGCGATAAATGAAGTGAACCCTGAAGACACGATTGAAGATATTTCCGGTACTGATTTACGACGCAGGCTTGAGAATCAATTAGACATTCCTGATTGGTTTTCTTTTCCTGAAGTTATTCAAACGCTACGAACGGCCTATCCACCTCGTTCTCAGCAAGGGTTCACCTTGTTTTTCACAGGCCTGTCAGGATCAGGCAAATCAACGCTTGCAAAAGCCATATTAGCCAAGCTGCTTGAGACCGAGTCTCAAAGGGTTACGTTGTTAGACGGTGATGTGATTCGAAAAAATCTCTCCAGCGAATTAGGATTTAGTAAAGCAGACCGCGATACCAATATTCAACGCATTGGTTTTGTAGCGGCCGAAATCACTAAACACCGAGGAATAGCCTTGTGCGCTGCGATCGCACCTTATGAAGCGATGCGTCAATCCATTCGAAAACTCATCAGCGAACACGGAGGCTTTATTGAAATCTACGTATCCACACCCATATCCGTGTGCAAACAGCGTGATATCAAAGGCCTATACCACAAAGCCGAACAAGGACTTATCACAGGCTTTACAGGAGTGAATGACCCCTATGAACAACCAATTGATCCGGATATCACAATCGATACCTCGACAACAAGTATAACGCAAGCCATTGAATTGATTCTATCGACGATTGAGAATATGGGGTTTATCAGCACTGTTACGAGGGAATATTGATTTCCGACCAAACTGCGTCTATAAATATACTAAGAACCGATTACTTTAAAAACAAGGAGAGTATACATGAACACTAAACATCGAACGTTATCGTTGGTTGTGAGTGCGGCTGTTGTCTTGATGTCGATGCCGTTGGTTAGTAGTGCTGAAGTGCCTAGAAGTGCTGAAGTGCCTAGAAGTGCTGAAGGGCCTAGTAGGGGCAGTAGTGTTATTAATAATGAAACTGTTACAACAACTAACATCCTTGATAGAAGCAAAAAGACTAGTGGTAACCACCGTAAGCCCACTTCAAATGGTTTTGTACCATAGAATAACTGCTCAGACGTCATCCCGAACGCAATTAGAGATTGTAAGTATTTAGTACGGTGCTAAATTCAGGTTCTTCTCTGTGCTCGTCTTGACGTAACTGGTGAGCCGTTACAATAAAACAATTTTTAAAAAAAAGGAGAGTAAACATGAACACTAAACATACAAAGTTGTGGTTGGCTGTGAGTGCAGCTGTTTTCTTGATGTCGATGCCGTTGGTTAGTAGTGCGGTTGGTGTTGTTGATGCTGGTATTATTGTTAAACAAACTCCTCATGTTGACTGCAAGTTCAGTTGTTCTGAAGCCACGAATAAAACGGCATGCGTTCTTGAATGTGAAAAGGGACATAATAAGCCTTCAAGTGAAGAATCAGCAGTAGCTCTATAAGCCTATAGATGCTCAATAATATTAATCATGTCCTTTTTAAAATCCACCCGACCTCAATAGTGCGGGTGGAGACTTCCATTATTTACACATGAACACCCTCTAACATCCACTATCCACTCAGACAGCGAAAAAGTTTTTTTATAATCGTGTTGATTTTCAACCAAACCGTGTCTATAAATAACTTTAGACAGGTAAAAAATGCTCGTTGTAAAAAATTTCAGAACGGACCACTTGAAACACAAGGAGAGTAAACATGAACACTAAACATAGAACGTTATCATTGGTTGTGAGTGCGGCTGTTTTCTTGATGTCGATGCCGTTGGTTAGTAGTGCTGCTCCTACTAGTTGTTATGTTCAGTGCGGCTCCGGTGCCGGTGGTCCAGCAGGAGATCACTGTGAAACTAAATGCCAAGCAGCGTTTTTGAAAGCTAATCCACCCGATGGTAATGAGGCTACCTGTTTAGAAGGCTGTAAAAATTCCAATACTGAGTATGAAGGCTGTGAAGCTGACTGCAGAACACATAAGAAACCAGGCACCCCAACACCACAGTAAATTCATGAGACATCAGCTAGCCACATAGTGGCTAGCTATCAAAACCAAAGTGGCATTTAAAACAAATCCTCCTGCCTCAATCCCACACTCTCCAGCAATTTTCGCAACGCCCTCAACGCTTCAACTTGAATCTGGCGAACGCGCTCTCGAGTGAGGTTTATTTCTTTTCCTACTTCTTCAAGCGTTGTTTTTTCATAGCCTCGGAGCCCGAATCGTCTGGAAATCACTTCACGCTGATTGTCAGTTAACTCATCTAATAAATGTTCTATGTGCGCGCGCAGGTTCTCGTCGGTGAGCATTTCAGCGGGGTCTGAGCTATTTTCATCCGCTAAGGTATCCAGTAATGATTTACCCTCATCATAACCAATGGGCGTGTCTACCGATGCAATTTTATCATTTAAACCCAGTATTTTTCGCACTTCATCTAAAGGCGCATCGAGCATTTCAGCAATTTCTTCAGGGGAAGGTTCATGGTCTAGTTTTTGAGTCAATTGCCTAGCAGCCCGTAAATAAACGTTCAATTCCTTCACCACATGAATGGGTAATCGAATCGTTCGGGTCTGATTCATGATGGCGCGCTCAATCGTTTGCCGAATCCACCAAGTTGCGTAAGTGGAAAAACGAAAGCCTCGGTCAGGGTCAAATTTTTGAACTGATTTCATCAATCCAATGTTGCCCTCTTCAATTAAATCAAGCAATGCCATGCCACGATTAAGATAGCGACGAGAAATTTTAACCACAAGACGCAGATTGGACTCGATCATCTTTTTTCGACCTTCCGCATCGCCACTCAACGCCAATCGCGAATAATAACCCTCTTCTTCGGCTGTCAGTAACGGCGAAAAACCAATTTCACTCAGATACAGCTGGGTTGCATCCATCGCCTTGGCCAAGCGCTTGCCGTTGTTTTGGTAGGTGGGAAATAGATTTTCATCCGTAAAGTCAGTTTCTTTTTCTGCTTTATCTTCTTCAGGAATGGCTGACTCTTCAAGATCAACGTCATCGCCTACGATAAGATCCTCGATTAAATCAATATCGAGTGAATCGTCATCCAAATCAGGAATCATGACGTGTTCAAGTTCAATTTCTTCGCTTAAAACTTCATCGCTTGGGCACATTATTTTACCTTTTGTATCCATCCATACTTTAAGGTAAACGATTATACTGATAAAAGCTAGAGGATTATTTATTTTTATGAAGGATAGCAACGAACAACTAAATTATTAAAGCACAGCTCCCATTATCTTTATTATTTGAGATTCTATGTCCTGAAACAGTATTTTTTTTGATGACGACGCTTTATAAACCAGCCCAATTGAGCGCACAGGTTTTGGCGTATTAAATGGAACATAGGAGAGCAAACTGCATCGTTGCGTTGATAATTTAGGCATTAATGTCATCCCGGCCCCTGCGACAACCATATGCCGCAACACCTCTAAGCTTGTTGCCCTAAAGACGTGATTGTTTAAATGATCCATTTGACTACAAAAATCAATCACTTGATTGTTCATGCAATGCCCGTCATCCAATAATAGCAATTTTTCATAATTTATTGCTTCTTTTTCAACAGATTGATGCATTGATAATGGATGATCATGAGGAACAGCAAGCACAAACTCCTCTTCAAACAAACAGGATGCAATCAATCCTTTCTCAGATATTGGAAGTGAAAGAATAGCGGCATGTAATTCACCATTTTTAAGTTGTTCAATCAATACGTCTGTTTTTTCTTCAACCAGATAAAACGATATATTAGGTAGTGATTTGGATAAAACCGGCATGATATGTGGCAATAACCAAGGTCCCAATGTTGGGAAAATACCTAGTCTAATATCACCATATAATGGATCAATAGCAACTTTCGCTGCTTCACGGAGATCTTCTGTTTGTTGCAGTATCTGACGTGCCATCGCCACAATGGTCATACCGGTATCGGTTAATGACACGGATTTGTTGTTGCGTTCCAACAATTGAACACCGAGATACCGCTCAAGTTTTTTGATTTGCATACTCAAAGCAGGCTGGCTCACAAAGCACGCTTCAGCAGCTTTTCCAAAATGACCCAAATCAGCAACGCAAACCAGATACTCAAGATCTCGCGTATTCATAAACACACCCTACAATAAGAAACTCTTATCAATAGTATAACATATATATATTATACTTATCCTTAATGTTTATATATTATTCTTAGTGTGTTTTATGTGTTTAATTAATTGGGAGTATTTATCATGAAAACCATTCCAGACAAGTTTTTACAGGCACTACAGTTAAATGATTATAGTGTATTAAAGAATACACTGAAACTCATGACCTACGAAAGTGCATGGGCCGGTAAGATTGTAGCTGAACAGGTTCATGACTCTTTAATTGAATGTGATAATCCGTGGTATGGCAGTAATTATGATAAGGATTATTATTGGGTAGATACTCGAAGCATAGATGATTGGACCCCATTAACCGAAGCAGCATATTGCTTGAATGAAACCGCCATACAGCTAATCCTAGCTCGTTGGCCTGAGCAAGCTGCCGATTTAGTGAAAAGAACATACTCTTCCTTAAATAAGGCATACGACTATTTTAGTGTCAAATATGAGCAAGATAAAAAACATGGATTTAGTACCAAGTGCTTACTTGATTTAAACACGATAGTGCAAGCAAATGTACTCATTCGTTATCATATGAGCACCATTAATCCCTCATTTCAATATAACCACAATAAAATTAATAATGAGTCATATTCAAACTATTTAGCCCTGAAAATACTCGACATTAACTCAACTGAAGATTTAATAACATTTTATGAAACGTATATTGCTGGTGGGCTCACAAACCATCAACAATGTAGCGGTTTTTTTCCTATCACAAGAATTTATTCAGATATTAACATTAAACTAATCACGATATTACATGAACATGCCTATACATTACTTCTAAGACAAGGCGATACGCTAGGGGCAGTTGATAATTCAACTTCTGAAGCGGGACGTCGCGATCTGAAATGTCAACAAGCCCTATTACTTTCAAATGTATTTTCTGAAAAACATTATCAATGTGGTGTTTCCACACAATCTATTCGAAATTTAATGCATGAAGTGCTAACAGATGATCCACAGAATCTAAATTACATTTTAACGCCCGCTTTCATGAG
>CANJSM010000032.1 GCA_947477015.1 Legionellaceae bacterium | reverse complement strand
ATTTGATCTTATTTCTTACTCTTCGTCAAATAAAACGAAATCTAATAGCTAGATTGTTGGGCCAAGGCCCAACCTACGGCAGGTTGACCAAATTTTAATGCGACAGCCGTGTGTCAGGCCCTTATTAGATCGATTTTTTGTCCGAACTCCAGTATTATATAGTGAACTAAATACAGGAATAACAGTTTGTGACGAGGGAAGCTAATGCAACTTGATGACTACATTGATTTGTTTGGATTATCAGCAACTGATGTAAAGGGCCATGTTTTGGAGTATGGACGGGTTTCAAAAACAGTGCCGGAGTCGTGGCGCGGTTTTAGCGAAACAGTCACTTGTTGCGCGCCCGATCCGGATGCGGTTCTTCCTTTTCCTGATTTTACCTTTGATCTGGCCTTGTGTCCTGATTATTTGTTTACCGATGAAGACAATCAAAGCATTGATTTTCAGTTGCAGCAAATCATGGAACTGGCTCGAGTTGCCAAAGAGGTGCGAATTTTTCCTTTGAGTGATAGCCATGGTTTGCCATCACCTTTGCTGGGGCCTGTGTTGCTGGCTTTGCAGCAAGAAAATTATGGGATTGAAGTGCGTGATGTTACGACTTTTTTACATCCTAAAGGCAGCGCCATGTTGCGTGTTTGGGCCCAACAATGTCATGTGAGTTAACCCTACAATGATTCATTTTAAAACAATTGATGCAGCCACTTTTTTGAGAGAATATTGGCAGAAAAAACCATTGGTGATTCGGCAAGCGCTACCTAATTTTATTAACCCGTTAAGCGCAGATGAGTTAGCTGGACTTGCTTTGGAAGACGGGGTTGAGAGTAGGATGGTGTTTGAAACGCCTCAGCAAGCGCCGTTTTGGCAGTTAAAAAATGGCCCGTTTAATGAAGATGATTTTGTAACATTACCTGAAACCCATTGGACCTTGTTGGTACAAGGGGTGGATCGATGTGTTCCTGAAATTACGCGTTTATTAAACCATTTTGATTTTATTCCTCAATGGCGTGTCGATGACGTCATGGTCAGTTACGCGGTCAAATATGGCAGCGTGGGGCCTCATTATGATAATTATGATGTGTTTTTATATCAGGCTGAAGGGCAGCGCAAATGGTTTCTCACCACCCAAGAGTGTAACGAGCTCAACAGTCTAAAACACGTTGATTTACGCATCATGGCTGATTTTAAAGTGGAAGAAGAGTACGTTCTTGAACAAGGCGACATGCTATACCTTCCGCCGCATGTCGGTCATCACGGTGTTTCAATGAGTGATGACTGCATGACCTATTCTTTTGGGTATCGCAGTTATCAAGGTCAAGAATTGTGGGATAGTTTTGGTGATTATCTGTCAGAAAAAGTGACGACCACCGGCTTATACAAAGATCCAGATTGGTCTACACTGTCTGCGACATCCGTGATTTCTGAGCAAGCGTGTTTGAATGCCAAAGAGCTTATGCAAAGCCTGTTAAATGACGAACAGTTGTTACAGCGATGGTTTGGGTGTTTTGCCACGCGAATTGATCAGCAGGCAGAACAGGATCTTCCAGAGCCGCTATCCGATGAGGAAGCGGGTGAGCGCGCGGCCTTTATAGCTGAGCTCAATCAACAAAGCGGGTTATTGCGTGATGCGGCCTGTCGTATGGCTTATGTGGAGGCTCCTCTGCAATTGTTTGTGAATGGTTGCGAGTGGGACATTGATGGTGTTTCGCCTGAGTTGGTGATGTATGTTGCGAATCATCGTCAAGCGGATAGTTCTGCGTTATTGCCCTTTCTGGGGCAAGATGATAATCAAATATTTTTATATGAACTGTGGCGTTTGCAGTGGCTGCAATGGCTAGATGAGTATGCCTAGCTGAACATGAGATTGTTCCCAAAGAAAGGGTTGGTTTTTGCCTTCGTTCGTTGGACGATTCTTTTTTTTCTCTTGTTTTGTATGCCTTTATCGTTATATGCCCTTAAACTTACAAATATCAGTATCAAGGGCATTGGCGGCGATTCGCTGTTAAACATTCAACATCGCTTAAGCGAACTCTATAAAGATAAACCTCTGAACGAGATATCCCCAGACGCATTGCGGATGCAAGTGGCCAAGGCTTTGTATCCTTATGGTTACTTTAAACCGCAAATTTCAGTAGGAATTAATCACACAAAAAATACAATCAGCATTGATGTCATGCCGGGTGAAAAACTGCTGATTACTTCATTGACCGTTAAGATCATAGGGGAGGGTGCTGATAATCTAGAGCTCCAGACGGTGCGTCAGAATTTACCTATTAAAGTGGGGCAACCGTTAAATAGCGTTTTTTATGAAAAAGCCAAAGATGATTTGTCGAATGCTGCTGAACAGGCCGGATATATGCATGCTTCGTTTGAAACGGCACGAATTGTCATCGATCAGTTACGCTATACGGCCGATGTTACGTTGATATTTCAAACTGGACCGCAATACTATTTTGGCTCGGTTAGTTTTAACTCGAACCTGCTGTCATCTGATTTGTTATCTCGTTATGTGCCGTTTAAATATGGGCAGCCCTACTCGCTGGATAAGATCACAGCCCTTAATCAAAATTTGGTGAGTAGTGGTTATTTTAATGCAGTGAATGTCAGTCCTGTGCTTGATGCGTCAAAAAACGTGCCGATTGAGGTCGATTTAGAACCCGCGTCGCGAGTCAAATATTCCGTAGGAGCAGGTTATGGGACAGATACAGGGCCTCGAGGACGCCTAGGTCTTAGCGTTATTCCAGTGAATCGTGCGGGTCATAAATTTACTGCGGTTGCCCAAGGGTCTTTTACGGAAAATGCCCTGCTAGGGCAATACATTATTCCAGGCGCTGATCCCATTGCGGACCAATATAGTCTCAATGGTGGTTTTACTAATTTAACTTATAATGCTGGGCGCAGTAATGCGGTGTTATTGGGGGTGGCAAAGCAACACACGGTCACCAATTTTCAGCGGACACTCTCTTTAAATGGATTGCATGAGCGATACAATTACACGGGTCTGTCGACGGTGGAAGAGTCGTTGATGTTCCCTAAAGCGGTGTTTACTTGGAGTAAGACTTCTGATGTGTTGTTTTCACCGTCTGGTTATAACATCACGGTCAGTGGTTTGGGTGCGAGCAAAGGATTATTATCTCAAGTTAGTTTAGGACAATTCTCAATTAATTTGAAAGCTGCATTGACATTAGATGCCATCCGAACCCGTTTTTATGTACATGGTTTTCAAGGGTATACTCCCATTAATGATATCAATCAGTTACCGCTGTCATTGGCTCTATTATTGGGTGGAAGTGATAATTTGAAAGGATACAATTTTAATTCAATAGGGCCTGGTCGAATCACCAGTTATGCAGGCTTAGAGCTTCAAAAAGAAACGTTTAATAAAGTATTTATTATTGGTTTTTTTGACACAGGTGATGTGTATGATCCGGTGGTTAGAGAAACGAAATATGACGCGGGTGTGGGAATCATGTGGGTTTCACCGGTCGGCCCCATTAAACTGGAGTTGGCACAAGCCATCAATCAACAAGGGCTGCGCATTCCGGAACAAGGTCTTAAATTCGTGGTTAACATGGGGCCTGATCTTTAATATGAATTATTTAAAATCGGCACTCTATTCTGTTTTAACGACGATGACGTTATTCATCGCTGCCTTGTTTTTTTTATTGGCCACAACGCCTGGTTTGTATATCTTGGTTAACTTAGTGGGGTTAAGTCTGCCTGGGCATTTGAGCTTACAACAGGCTGAAGGTAGCCTTATTAAAGGGATGTCTTTTAAGGAACTTCGTTATTCTGATGCTAGGCTAAACGTTCACATTATTCGTGCAAATGTGGTGTGGAAGATGACGTTCAATCCTTGGCATCAGACGCTGAGATTAAACCAGGTGCATGTCGGTCAGCTTGTATTAGGCAGGGGAGTTCCCCTCCCTGATGGTCGCGGCTCGGAAACCAAGCCATTCATGCCCTTTGATTTGCAGATTAATGAACTGATGATGGATGAATTGTCTATGGCAACATTCAACATCTCTCAATTGCAACTCACCGCTGCGATGGATAATTTTAGTTGGTCTATTAAAAGCCTCAAGGCTCAGTATGACCATCAGAACCTTACCGTGCAGGCCGCAGGCCAATTGCAAAATAACTATGATGTATCGGCGACGGTAGACATTCATCCGGTGTCCAATGGGGTTAGCGGCCATCTTAATATAAAGGGTGACACAACATGCTACCGCTGGAGTGGCAAGTTCTCAGGACAGTATCCTGTGACCCTGGATGGCTCGTTGAATCATCTTAAACAACTTAATTCAACGTTGTCTTTGGGCGAAAACAGGGTCAATGTCACAGGCCGTATACCGGAACAACTTCAGATAAAAGTTGTCATCCCTCAGCCCCAACTGTTTCACCCAGCGCTTGCTCAACTAAAAACAACAATTACTGCAAACGCGGTGATGAACGGTTTACAGCAGGGCACCTTGTCTATGATGATAAGTCCAGGCATTTTTCAACCTGCCGCAAACAGCGCACTTCCTCCCATTCCCTTTCAAGGAGGCCGTGTATCGATGACGCTGGCACCACAAGGGCTGCTGGCAACGAGTGAGTTTATTTTTAATCCCAATGAAACCCTCAAGGCCTCAGTGCGCTTACCCGAATTTAATTGGCACAGAGCCTCATCACTTAGCCAATCTATCGATGGCACCGCAAACTTACGGGTGGTTTCGCTGGATTTTCTAAATGGAGTGAGTCCTACCATCAAGAATTTACACGGCCAATTATCAGCGGATCTGATTTTAAAAGGCTCGTTAGATAAGCCCGATGTTCAGGGAAAACTGACATTAAGTGATGCCGGTTTATCCTTTCCTGAAGCAGGTGTGAGTTTAAATCCAATACAAGCCTCGCTCATGACACATAATCAACACTGGGATTTGACCGGTTCTATAGTGGGAGAGGACGGTCATGTATTAGATATCAACGGCCGTGGTGATGTGTTACCCCAATTTAGGGGAGAGGTGATGATGCATGCTGAGAATTTTTCGGTGCTAAAAACACCTGAATATGCCATCAATGTCTCACCTCAACTCACCCTTAAGCTCGATCAAGACGTCGTGGAGATCAGTGGTGTTGTTCAGGTGCCTTGGGCGCGCTTTAAACCGATGGTGTTTAGCAACACGCAAAGCTTAACCGAAGATGCGGTTTTTGTCAGTCATGAGGCTGTATCTACACCGTCATTGATGCATGTCAAAGGCGATGTACGCGTGAAAGTGGGACAAGACGTGATCGTTGATGCGCAAGGATTGCATGGCGTGTTAGGTGGTGAAATACAACTGATTCAACCTCTGAATGGTGCCTTGAGTGCCGTTGGCGAATTAACGATTCGTGATGGCACGTATAAAGCATATGGACAGAATTTAGCGATTAATCATGGACAATTGTTGTTTGCTGGCGCGACCCCGAGCAATCCAAAAATTAGTTTACGTGCAGTCCGATCGTTCAATAATACCGCACAGTTTTCCGGCTCCAATCAATTGTTTGATTTTAACGCGTCCAATTTACAAACGATTGATTTTGGAAATCACGTGACGGTTGGGATTGATGTGGGGGGCTATTTGAATGATCCCAAAATCAAATTATTTTCAATTCCTTCAAGCTTGTCGCAATCCGACATATTATCGCTGCTCTTGCTGGGAAAACCCGCGAGTCAAGCCAGCCAGTCGGGAGGGCAATTATTACTGACTGCCATTTCAGCGATGAACTTAGGCTCAGGCGCTAAAGGCATGCAGCTACTGTCTCAAGTCAAGCAAACGTTGGGCTTAGATTTTGATGTGCAAAGCAGCTCCATGAATAACCCCACCACCAATAAAACAGTAGGAGACACCGCTTTTGTGGTCGGTAAAGCGTTATCCAAACGATTGTATTTAAGTTATAGCATTGGGATTTTGCAGGAAAATAGCAATGTCTTGATATTAAAATATTTATTGAACAAGTATTTTAGCGTTCAAGTGACCGCGAGCACCATCGAAAATGGGGTGGATTTGTTGTATACGCATGCTGCGTGATACTCACACCTGAGCTAACTCTCGCAGAACGCTGGTTGCATAAGCGCCAGCAACCAGCTCGAAAGACAAGGTTAGTTGATGAGCATCCTGCCAACACCAAGTGAGATGGGGGACTTGTAAAATGAGTGCTCGGTACATGCGTTCAAGCCCGTGTTGTTCGAGAGCTTCACACCACGCCTCATAACCATGGACGGCTTTTTGTTGTGAAGCCAAAGCCTCTAAGCTCATGCGTTCATCTCCTTTTCCCCATAAAGGTGCTGTGGGAGACAGGTCGTGAGTTGCCATGCGGGTATGAATTGACTCATCGGGGACATCAATGGAAAAAATACTGTGAGTCCCTGCCAGTTGCATCACGTCTCCTGATAGAGCAGTGTTCCAGTGGTTGGCGGCGACTCGTTCTGAAAGAATTAAATTAAAGAGCAATGAACGCGCGGCTGAATAATACATGCCACGTAAAAACCTGTCTTTAACCCGCACGCCATTTAGCAAGAGAGCCTCTGCTTTTACGATATTTTGGCCATGGTGACCGAAGCGTTGTGCACCAAAGTAATTAGGTACACCGCCTGTTTGAATCAAACCTAATCGTTCTTCAACGCCCGTCGTGTTAGCCATGTCTCGTAAAATAAGGGTGAAGCGATTGGCTGACAACCCGCCTGTTTTTAGTTTTTTAAGATGACGGCCATGTTCAATGACGCGCCAACCATTGCCCTCCATTAAACCCGCATCAACGATCTCTTCTCCTGGGCAATGCACAGATAACCACTGGGTTGTTAAAGCTTGCCGGTCTTTCAGTCCTGCATACGAAATGCTTTTTACGGGCTTTCTTAAACATTTGGCCAAGGACCTAACCAGCTCTTCTGTATTTAAGCCACGTTTTTCAATGCGTAAAAACAGATGCTCTCCTTCACCGGATAACTCAAATGCCAAAAGCTCATCAACCTTGAAATCTTCAGGGGAAGCTTTAAATGTTGCTGTGGTTTTGGGTTTGCCATAGGCATAGGTCAGGTTGTCTAAATCAAACATCATTTTTTAATCTTCTCGGTAGTTTTCTTGGGGGTTGTTGACAATTCACTAGCTTCTATTATAACAAGTTAATCATTCAGCAATAGCCTTGTTTTCTTCGCTTTAAAAGGCCAAAGTCCAGATAATAGAAGCTCTCAAAACCCTTGCCAGCAATGAATAGATCTAGAATTTTATAGAATAAGCTGTGTTTTATTTTAAGTATAAATTATACAGGTACTTGAATAATATACTTCAAGGTGTATAATTTAATTATATGAAAAAAATTAAATTCATGGGTCGCTCGCTTGAGAGTATTAAAAATTTCCCAGCTGATGCTAGGCAAGAGTCAGGTCATCAACTGGATAAGGTTCAGCGTGGCTATGATCCAAGCGACTGGAAGCCTATGCAAAGTATTGGAGCTAATGTTCGAGAGATTAGAATTCGTATTAGCGAGGGGATTTACAGGGTAATCTACGTTGCTAAATTTGAAGAAGCTGTTTATGTTTTGCATGCTTTTCAGAAAAAAACAGAGAAAACCAGTAAACCGGATCTTGATATTTCCAAACGAATTTATAAACAAATACTGGAGGAGAGAAATCATGATTAAGTCACAGTGTTTTGAAAGTGTGTGGGATGCTTTAGAGACCAATCCAATAAAAGCCGAAAACATGAAATTGCGTTCATGCCTCATGATAGCCATTGTAAATTACATTAATGAAACAGGATCAACACAAATGGAGGTTGCTAAGCAATTACACATTACTCAGCCACGGGTCAGTGCGTTGATTCAAGGTAAAATAGAGGACTTTAGATTGGATACATTAATTAATTTAGCACATAGATTGGGATTGCATGTAACCATGCAAATCGCGGCCTAATGCTCAGTATTCAACTATAAGGTCAGTTAATCTGCCTACCCAGCTCGGTTAAACTGCGCCCCTTGGCTATGTAATTGGACTTACCCATCTCCGATTACTACGAACGCTCCGCTAGTCTATATTGTCATCCGGGTCGTGCTCCTTTAACATTCAAGTATCCATACTTGCCCTGATCTCCGGGCAAACGATATGTAAAATCAACCATCCACACCTAGTTGGGGCGAATAATCTCTGCATGTACCTGACTGGGTGACACTTCGTATTTTTCATAAAGCCCAGTATAACAAGTTATGCATAAAAAATGTGTTTTTTTGTTACTTGACTTACGTTTTAACCGGGTTAAAATAAATGCAACCTTATTTTAACCCGGTTAAAACAATGAAAGATCAGCTCATTAGGCTCGTGCATCAAGCCAATCCTTGGCTAACTTCGCCAGAAGTGCCCCTTGTGCAAGCAGATTACATTCCAAGATTACAGACAGAAAAACTGTTGCTACCTGAATGGGATTCAGTTTGGTTAGTCTTGGCTGGTCCAAGACAAGCGGGTAAAACGACACTGGCTAAGTATCTTTCGCAGCAACTCATCCATCAAAAAAGATTTGAAACCTTGTTGTATCTTAATTGTGATTTATTGGAGATTCGGCAGTGGCTAACCAGCCCTTTATTTATTGAAGAGGCCATGGAACAATTTCAATTAACCAATCCCATTATTTTGATAGATGAAGTGCAGCGCTTAGAAAATCCAGGGTTATTGCTAAAAGCGTGTGCTGATTTGAAATTAAACATTAAAATGATTGCAACCGGTTCTTCTCAATTGGAAATGAAAAGCAAAGTTCAAGAATATTTAACGGGTCGCCATCTAGAAGTGTTGGTTTTGCCACTGAGTTATTCTGAAATAGGTGAACGCAAAGAGTCTCAGCTCGTGTATGGCTGTTATCCTGCCGTGGTGAAATCCTCAGAAAAAGCCATGTTATTACGACAAATTTATCAAAATTATATATCCAAGGACATCATTGAAATTTTAAAAGTGAGCAAACCTGATGCAATGCAAAAACTAGTTACACTCATAGCACACAGTTCTGGGCAGTTAGTGAATTACAATCAATTAGCGGGTGATTGTCTGACTTCTGTTCCGACGGTTCAACATTATCTATCGATTTTGGAGAATACATACACCCTTGCGCGTGTCACTCCATTTGTGGGGAATAAAAGAAAAGAAATTACCAGTAATCCCATTTTTTATTTTATAGACAATGGATTTAGAAACCAATGCTTACATAACTTATCCATGGATTTGGATACACGACAAGACGTTGGATTGCTGATAGAAAGCGCTGTTTTTCAAGAGTTGTTAAAATTTAAAGTGCAACATTTTTATGATTTTACGATACATTTTTGGCGAACACAAAGTGGCGCTGAAGTTGATTTTGTTTTATATAAAAATGAACACTGCATCGTTCCGATTGAAGTTAAATACAGAACCATGAACGCACCTGTTGTGACACGAGCGTTTCGTTCTTTCATTGATGCGTATCAACCAAAACATGGTTTTTTTATTACCAAAGATTACAACAAAACCGTCTTGATTAATGATTGTAAGGTTCATTTTATCTCGTTTTCAAGGTTGCTTGGTTTGTTTGAACAATTAAAAGAACTGATGATGTAATTGAGGTATACAGTGTATCATTGGTTTATTAAGTCTTAACTCAGGCACTCATATGACACATCCCATACAGTTTATTACCATTCGCGGGGCAAGAACTCATAATTTAAAAAACATTAACGTCGATTTGCCGCGTGACAAGTTAACCGTGATCACCGGATTGTCTGGTTCGGGGAAGTCTTCTCTAGCATTTGATACGTTGTATGCAGAAGGCCAACGACGCTATGTGGAATCGCTGTCGGCGTATGCGCGTCAATTTTTATCGATGATGGAAAAGCCGGATATGGATTCTATTGAGGGGTTATCGCCTGCTATTTCTATCGAGCAAAAAGCGACCTCTCATAATCCGCGATCTACTGTGGGGACCATTACTGAAATTTATGATTACTTACGCTTGCTGTTTGCTAGAGTAGGGGAGCCGCGCTGTCCTCAACATGGTGTGGTGTTGCATGCGCAAACTGTTAGTCAAATGGTCGACCAGGTTTTGAGTCTGCCAGAAGACAGTAAAGCCATGATTTTGGCCCCGGTGGTACGAGAGCGCAAAGGTGAGCATGTGCAATTGCTTCAGCAGTTGCAAGCAAAAGGGTATGTGCGTGCGCGAATTGATGGGGAGTTATGTGAACTTGATTCGCCACCGGTGTTGGCCTTACGTAAAAAACACACCATTGAAGTGGTGGTTGACCGATTTAAAGTTCGCGCGGACATAGCGCAACGCTTGAGTGAGTCGTTTGAAAACGCGCTGAGTTTGGCGGATGGTTTGGTGACCGTGGCGTCGATGGACCAACAATTCTCGGAAATGATTTTTTCGTCTAGCTTTGCTTGCCCTGTTTGTGGCTATAGTTTAAGTGAACTAGAACCTCGTTTATTTTCGTTTAATAACCCCATGGGTGCTTGCCCTGATTGTGATGGTTTGGGGGTGGACCAGTTTTTTGACCCTCATCGTGTTGTTCATGATGCCACGCTAAGTCTTGCCGAGGGTTCGATTCGTGGGTGGGATAAACGAAGTAATTATTATTATGCTTTATTGGAGTCGTTGTCCCAGCATTACGGATTTTCCGTCAATACGCCATTTTGTGATTTGTCACCAAGAATTCAAGACGTGGTGTTGTATGGCAGTGGTGATGTGCCCATTGAATTTGAATACATACGTCCTCATGGCGGTTTTTTGAAAAAACTGCATCCGTTTGAAGGTGTTGTTGTGAACATGCAACGGCGCTATCGTGAATCAGATTCGTCGATGGTGCGCGAAGAGCTCGCTAAATATTTATCGACGCGCCCTTGTCAATCTTGCCAAGGTGCACGATTACGAGAGGCCGCGCGGCATGTGTTTATTGACGATAAAAATTTGTCTGAGCTAACAGCTTGGTCTATTGAACACCTGTATGAGTTTTTTAAACAGTTAAACTTGTCAGGGAGTCGTGGAGAGATTGCGAGCAAAATTAACAAAGAAATCGTTGAGCGTTTGGGGTTTCTAGTGAACGTTGGCTTGGATTATCTATCGTTGTCTCGCAGTGCAGAAACGTTGTCTGGGGGTGAGGCTCAGCGTATTCGATTAGCCAGTCAAATTGGCTCAGGCCTTGTTGGCGTTATGTATATTCTTGATGAGCCCTCGATTGGCCTGCATCAACGTGACAATGAGCGATTGCTCAAGACCTTGGTGCATTTGCGAGATCTTGGCAATACTGTGATTGTGGTGGAGCACGATGAAGAGGCGATTCGAGCAGCTGATTATGTGCTAGATATCGGGCCCGGTGCTGGTGTACACGGCGGAGAGGTCGTGGCGTCTGGAACACCTGAGATGATCATGAGCAATCCAGATTCACTCACAGGGCAATACTTGTCGGGCAAGCAAGCAATTGCCGTTCCGGCCGTTCGAAAACCTTTTGATGAAGCGCGTGTGATTCGAATGACTGGGGTCACGTGCAATAATTTAAAGGGCGTTAATGTGACGATACCTTTAGGCTTGATGACGTGTATTACAGGCGTGTCAGGTTCGGGTAAGTCGAGCTTAATTAATGATACTTTATACCCCATGGCCGCTCACAGGCTTAATCGAGCGAGCCTTCACATGCCAGGCCAAATTTCTGAGCTCACAGGCCTTGAGTTGTGCGATAAAGTGATTGATATTGATCAAAGCCCTATTGGTCGCACACCGCGTTCAAATCCTGCGACATACACCGGGTTGTTCACGCCGATTCGAGAGTTGTTTTCCAATACACCGGAGTCACGTGCGAGAGGGTATAAGCCGGGTCGGTTTAGTTTTAACGTGAGAGGCGGGCGCTGTGAAGCCTGTCAGGGTGATGGCCTGATTAAAGTTGAAATGCATTTTTTACCCGACATCTATGTCGCTTGTGATGTGTGCAAAGGCAAACGTTACAATCGAGAAACACTGGATATTGAATACAAAGGCAAAACCATTCATGAGGTATTGGACATGACGGTGGAAGAGGCCTGTGTGTTTTTTGCTGCCATTCCGATGCTGGCAAGAAAATGTCAAACGATGATTGATGTCGGTCTTTCATACATTCGCTTAGGCCAAAGTGCGACAACATTGTCGGGTGGTGAAGCCCAACGTATTAAGCTATCGCGCGAATTGTCGAAACGCGGCACCGGCAGTACATTGTATATTCTGGATGAACCCACCACTGGATTGCATTTTCACGATGTTCGCCAATTACTTACCGTTTTGGAACGCCTGCGTGAACAAGGCAATACGATTGTGATTATTGAGCATAATTTAGATGTGATCAAAACTGCCGATTGGGTGATTGATTTGGGGCCAGAAGGCGGCAGTAAAGGGGGGGAGATTTTGGCGTGTGGAACACCGGAAATGCTGGCTAGTTGTGAACGGTCTTATACCGGACATTTTTTACGGCCGTTGTTGTATTAGACATAAACGTTGATGCTAAACCACATTTCAGTCTATGATTAGAAGTTCATAGGCATTAAGGATCAATATGATGGGTACTTTTTTAATTGTTATATTAGTGATAGCAGGGCTGCTGTTTTGGAGTGTGGGCGTATATAACAAATTAGTCGCGTTGATTGAAGCGATTAAAAACAACAAAAAGCAGATTGATATTCAGTTGGATCGTCGATACAAAGTATTTGAATCACTGATAGAAACCGTTAAACAATACATGGATTACGAGAAAACTACGCTAAAGGATGTGGTTGAGTTACGAAATCAAGCGCAGGCTGCGAAAGCGGCAGGCGATGAGAGGGGGCGAATTGCGGCTGAAGAGGGGATTTCGGCGATCGCTTCAAACATTAGTGTTGTGTTTGAACAATACCCTGAGTTGCAAGCAGGTAAAAATGCCATGCAGTTGCAAGAGGAGATTGCCAATACTGAAAATAAATTGGCTTACTCCAAACAAGCGTATAACGATGAAATTGAGCGTTATAATGCCCTGAAAAAGTCATTTTTCGAAGCAATGGTCGTGAGCTTTTTTGCTGCAAAACTCGATGTCTACTTTGAGTATTGGGGTTTGCCTGACGCGACGATTCAATCTCATGAAGATTATACGGTTAAATTCTAATGAGCTTATCTGACTATCATGCAACCTCAGGCGATTGGCGTGGGCAATTGCGGCGCAATGAACGCAATACTCGCTGGGTGATAGCTATTTTTATTGCGGTTTATGTGGGAGTCGGATTACTCGCTGATACGTTTATTTTGCAGTCACAGTACCGAGGCGTAGGATTAGGCCAGTGTTTCTATATCCTCGTGACCTTTCAAGTGGTGCCTTTTGCGACATTGATTATGGCAGGCCTCGCGGTTATCTCGTTATGGATTACCTACGCGATGTACGACAAAATCATGTTGTTAGGTACGGATTCGCACGAAATCACTCCAGAAACCGCGACATCTCTTCAAGAAAAGCAGTTATACAACGTGGTTGAAGAAATGAAGGTGGCTGCTGGCTTGCAATACATGCCGAAAGTGTTCCTGATCGAGGCGAATTACATGAACGCCTTTGCTAGTGGTTATAGCGAAAAATCAGCAATGGTCGCCATTACACGTGGTTTAATGGAAAAATTGGATCGCGCAGAGTTACAAGCTGTCATGGCGCATGAGCTCAGTCATATTCGACACCATGATATCAAGCTGACCTTGATGGTGGCTATTTTGAGTAATATTTTGTTGATTGTCATTGACCTATTGTTTTATAACCTGATATTCAGGCGTGATGATCGAGAGGACAATCGCTTGCTCACGGTGGTCTTGGTTTTACGCTATGTCCTGCCATTGATTACCCTGATGCTGGGTTTGTTTTTAAGTCGTACGCGAGAGTTTATGGCGGATTCTGGGGCTGTGGAATTAATGCGTGATAACGAACCCATGGCGCGAGCGTTGCTCAAAATCAACGCGGATAATCAGGCGCACACTGAAGAGTATGCTCAAGCTTATGGACAAACCGCCCATGAAGAAGTACGCCGCGCATCATATTTATTTGATCCCTCGACACTGGATCCGGTAAAATCATTGAATAGTGCTTTTTCAACGCACCCTCATATTGAAAAACGACTGGATGCGTTAGGGTTTAAACGAAAAAAGTGATCTTGCTCGATTAAACAGCGTTGAGTAATCTTTGGCGGTCCTCCCCCTCGTTCTGCTCTCTCATCAGGTTGCACCAAATATTTAATGCTAATGGCGGTGCTGCAATAAAGGTCATTCCTAGTGCTGAGGCTTTAATCAAATGAGACAATTCCATCTTGTTTTCTGGCGATTGTTGTAAAATCAATTGTGCAATGACACTTGTCACCACCCCTAGACTGATAAACAGTGCCAGATAGGATGCTCCACGGATTGTATTTGATAATAGCGATTGTCCTTCTTGATAAAATACAGGTTTTTTGATGGGGTGGTGTGAATCTTTGAGCGTGCCAATAACCGTCCATATTAATTGTATGCCGAGCAATCCATCAATAAACGCTTGGTTTCTTTCTCTGTTATCTAAATTTAGCATCGATGCGCCAATGAGATTAGCCACGGATGGTCCAGATGAGGCAACGAAAGATAATGCAAAGTTTTTAAGGCAAACATGGTCATCAGTTTCAGGTGCGCTAGGATAGGTGTGTTCGTGTTCTTTATATTGCTTGATGCGCTGAGAAGGATTCGCATCTAAATACTCACGAACTTTTTCCTCCATCGTAAAGTCTCTTATATAGCCATCGATTGGTAGTTTGGTTTTGGGGCATAATGGCAGGGTTAAACCATGTTGTTGATTGTAAACAACCAAATCATCCCACGCTTGTTTTTCAACAATGGCCGTGTCTTTGTCCCAGTTGCTTTTTGAAGCAGGGATTAATCTCACTGGATTTAAATAAATTGCCGAAGTGATAGGCGAGGTGAACGCGCCGACTTTAGCTGGGCGAACATTTAATTGTATAAACGAAGTGTGTGATCTGCGCATTTAATTGAAACTCTGATTTTTTTTGAGAAGTATACCTTGATGAAGAAACTCGTCAATCTTTAAATTAACGGGAGAAGGCTGGCCGTGTCGCATGGATGAAGTGTTAAAAGACTCGATGCACTCTCATCCGCATGCGGCATAGTACTCTAAATGGTAACGAGCCTACTCCCTTAAGCCAGTCCCTTTTTTTAATAACATTAAATTAAAGCTAATCAATACAGCAATCATGAAGCAGATAATACTCATGGCTAAAACCATGTTGACTTCCTCTTGACCAATCATGACATGTCGTAACGCATTCACCATGTAAAATATTGGATTAAAATAGGTTAAATCCTTCCAAACAGGGGGGAGCATCGTGGTTGAATAAAAGACGCCGCCTAAATACGTCAAGGGCGCTAATACAAAGGTAGGTACGAGCGCCACGTCGTCAAAGTTTCTCGCAACCATGCCATTGGCGAAGCCAGCCAGTGAAAAAAGCGCTGCGACTAACACTACAACCACTAAGGTCATCGGCAGGGTTTTCAACTCGATATCGAGAAAGAAAAACGCAACGATAAACACGAGCACTGCAACAATCGTGCCGCGTAAAATACCGCCGAGGGTGTAGCCTAGCAAAATTAAACTGTAATGCATGGGGCTTATCAAGACTTCTTCTACACTGCGTTGAAAGCGAACACTAAATAGTGAGGTAGATACGTTAGAGTACGCATTGGTGATCACAGCCATCATCACCAAACCAGGGGCTATGAATAATGTGTAATTGACCCCTTCAATCAAGCCAATTCGCTGCCCCATGATGGCACCAAAAATGAGAAAATATAATAGGGTCGTGATAACCGGAGGTAGGAACACTTGGCTTGCGATTCGAAACATACGGATTAATTCTCGACGTACAATCGTGTAGAGTCCAATGAGCTGTGGGTTAATGATCATGATTGATTATATCCATAAAAAGTTCTTCTAGGCGGTTTGTTTTGTTCCGCATGCTGTGAATCTCAATCCCGTGTTGATTAAGGCGTGTAAACACTTCATTCAGCGAGCGCTCGTTATCGACGCGAAGTTCGAATGTATTCGGGTCAACTTTAAGGGCAATAAATGGGTCTAGTGCCGGCAATTCTTCAAGGGGATTAATAGTATTGAACACAAAAGTTTGGTGATGCAGTGATTGTAGCAAAGCCTTCATGGACGTGTTTTCAAGAATAACGCCCTTATCAATGATGGCTACATTTTTACACAATTGCTCGGCTTCTTCTAAATAATGTGTAGTTAAAATAATGGTGGTGCCATCTGCGTTGGTCTGTTCAAGAAAATCCCACATGCTGCGACGAATTTCAATGTCGACCCCTGCTGTGGGTTCATCAAGAATTAATACTTGGGGTTGATGAACCAAGGCACGCGCTATCATCAAGCGTCGTTTCATGCCACCTGACAAATGACGCACGATCGCGTGACGTTTTTCCCAGAGTCCTAATTGATTTAACAATTGTTCAGTCCGAGGCAGGGCTTGTTTTCGCGCTAGACCATAATAGCCAGCTTGATTCAGCAGCACATCCATGCAGGTTTCAAAAATATTAAGATTAAATTCTTGAGGCACCAAACCTAGGCATGACTTTGCTTGGAAAGGTTGCTGGTCGAGATCATAGCCATTGATGGCTATTGAGCCGGATGTTTTGGAGAGCAGGGTTGTGATTAAGCCGATGGTGGTAGATTTTCCTGCGCCATTTGCGCCAAGCAAAGCAAAGAAATCTCCTTGTTTAACGGTTAAATCGATGCCTTTTAACGCTTGGACGCCATTGGCGTATGTTTTTACTAGCTGCTTGATTTCGAGAGCATTCATGAGTTCAGTGGTTAGAGTTTATCTAAAGGTATTATACTCGACTTTTATCATTTTATTGAAATGGCCAATAAACTGTCTTTGCGAGCCATAGCGAAACAAAGACAGCTTTTCAACCCTTCAAACTATGTCGTCTCCAAGACATTAGGCTCGAGTGACTCCTCAGTATAATCATGCGGCAGCAAGCGCCGATTTGCACGAAAGTAGGTGAGTGGGGATAGGTTGAGTAAATCAGAGATTTTTTCCATATAGATGCAAGCAAACCGGTCCACTTGGTAGGCAAAATAGCTTTCTTCTGCTCCTGCTCGAAAAACGCGGTCCCATTTAGGGTTGAAAAAGGCTTGTTGCTCTTGCAGTAGATGAGATATCTTGAGGTCAATATCGGCTATTTTGAGTTGCAAGGCATGGATAGCTTCTTCATATTTTTGGGTTTTTTCGTCAATGGATGCTGTTCTTAGCTCAATGTACTCCTGATCCATGAGTTTTTTTATCGCCATTTGAGATACGATATCATGTTCAATCGACTGAGTGTGTCTCTGTGCTGCTATTTCTTCGCCCAGCTCTTCAACCACTAAAGCGGTGCGCCAGTTACAATCTTTTTTCAATCGAAGAATATCACCATAGATATGATCGCCAATGTAGAGAATTTCATCGCCGTTCAATTGCAAATCATCGGTGAATTTTTTAGCATTCCCCCCTTGATAAACGCCAGGCTTAATGTGTCCCATGGTGTTGGTCATGGTGCCATTGTCGGGATTAATCGCTAAAAACTTGAGGTTATCATAGAAAAAACGAGGTTTATTGGCCAACGTGATGACGTATTCAAACAGATCGTGCCATGTTTCCCCAGGATTGAGAAACGGCGTTAGTGCGTAATTGAGCAAAAGATTGGTGTAATGATAATCGGAGTTCGTGACAATAAATACGTGTTTCCCAAATTCAGCGTATCGTCTCAACCCATCAACCACCGCTTTTTCACGAATCACATAATGATCCAAATGTTCACTAATTTGTTTTTTCAGACTACCATTGGCATGGACTGTATCGACAGCGGCCAAGACATCAGCAGCAATCATTGAGTAGCTGGGTAATTGCTGAGGAAACGCATCTTTATAGTCCACCAGCTGAGCATACAAAACGCAAAAAGCAATCGAAAACGAGGTATCAACCGCCATGTAATTCGGATCGCCCAAATCCACATAGATGCTGCGATAAAATTGTTTTTGTTCGCTAAAATCAATTAATTTTGTGCCATGATAACTTTGACGGATAGCGCCATAGCGACTCAATTTTAAAATGTTGCCATTTTTACTGTCGACGACTAGGCCGCGAATGGCGTCTTTAAAATGAAACGTCAGCTGTTTAATCGCTTTTGGATAATGTTTGTTGTTGATCAGTTGATTCACGATGAGCTCATAAACCAGGGCTTCAAAATGTTCGGTTTTGTAACGAATTAGCGTATGGTCCATATCAAAACCAACGTATTTGATTTTTTTCATGTTTAAAATACGATTTACGAAAACAGACTGGCTCATTTTGCATCCTTAATGATTTGTTCTATGACATCAGCATCGGCTAATGTGGATATATCGCCCAAGTTTTCAATGTCGTTGCTCGCAATTTTTCTTAAAATGCGGCGCATGATTTTTCCTGATCGTGTTTTGGGTAACGACGCGGTCCATTGAATACCTTCCGGTGTTGCAAGTGGACCTATTTTATCTCGAACATGTTGTATTAATTCCTTTTTGAGTGATTCTGTGGGTTGTGTTGCCGTGTTGACGGTCACAAAAGCAAAAATGCCTTCTCCTTTGATGTCATGCGGAATCCCGACAACAGCGGCTTCAGCGACGGCTGTATGTGATACTAGCGCACTCTCAAGTTCTTCTGTACCGATACGATGACCGGATACTTTAATGATGTCATCATCACGACCGGTGATCCAGTAATTTCCCGCATTATCTCGCCATGCACCATCGCCAGTTAAGTAGTATCCTGGCATGGCTTTAAAGTAAGTGTTGATAAAGCGTGCGTGATCGCCATAAATGGTTTGCATGAGACCTGGCCATGGTTGTTTGATAACCAATTTACCGTGTTGATCATTTGGTAATGAGCGGCCTTTTTCATCCACTATATCAGGAAGGATACCAAAAAAAGGGACTCCTGCTGAACCGGGGGCCAATGGTGTCGCACCAGGCAATGGCGTCAGCAGGATTCCGCCGGTTTCTGTTTGCCACCAAGTATTGACAATAGGACAGCGCGCATTCCCCACCACGTGGTAATACCATTCCCATACTTCTGGATTAATCGGTTCACCCACGCTACCTAATAATCGCAGACTTGTTCGGTTTGTTCTTGTCACCCAATCATTACCTTCGCGACGCAAGGCACGAAGTGCTGTGGGTGCGGTATAAAAAATATTGACCTGATGTTTGTCAATGATGGACCAATAGCGAGAATAATCAGGATAATTAGGAATGCCTTCAAACATCAATGTCGTCGCGCCATTGGCTAGGGGCCCATAAACAAGGTAGGTGTGGCCTGTGATCCAGCCTACATCAGCTGTGCACCAAAAAATCTCCCCCTCGTGATAATCAAAGACGTAATAGTGCGTCATCGCAGCGTATACAAGGTAGCCGCCAGTGCTGTGCATCACGCCTTTGGCCTTACCCGTTGAACCTGAGGTATACAAAATAAATAAAGGATCGTTGGCATCCATCTGTTCGATAGGACAATCGCCATGTGCCGATGCCATTGCTTCATGAAACCAAGTATCACGAGTTTGATGCCAATGGATTGGATTACCGGTGCGTTGGACCACAATCACATTCTCTACATCAGGGCAATCCACTAAAGCTTGGTCGCAATTGGCTTTGAAGGGAATGATTTTATCACCTCGATAACCCTCATCGGCTGTTATCAGGAGGCGGCAATTGGCATCCAGTATTCTTGTTTTTAGAGCGTCTGCTGAAAATCCGCCAAACACCACGGAGTGAATGGCTCCAATTCGTGCGCAGGCCAGCATGGCAATGGCTACTTCTGGTATCATCGGCAAGTATATGCAAACGCGGTCGCCTTTGTTGACGCCATGAGTTTTGAGTACATTCGCGAATCGAGAGACTTTTTCATGCAATTGATTGTAGGTGATGGACTCTGTTTCATCGGGTGAGTTCCCTTCCCAAAGGATAGCTACTTGTTCACCGCGGGTTTTTAAATGGCGATCAACACAGTTATAGCAGGCATTGAGCGTGCCTTGTTCAAACCATTGCGCATTGAATGTAGTCAGGTCACCTTTGGCCACGTTGTTCCATGGTGTAAACCAAGTAATAAATCGCGTCGCTTGCTCAGCCCAAAATTCTTCAGGTGCCTCGATAGAGTGTTGGTACATTGTAGGGTATTGTGCCGCATTGATATGAGCATTTTTTGCAAACTCAGCAAGCACGTCATAGAATTGTAACTGACTCATGTGGTATCGCTTCCTTACTTTTTATGGTTACAACGAGTTGAAACACTATTTACTCGATTTCGCAGTTTTCTAGGTCGAGTTTTGACGATTTTTGAAACGATGTCTATAGTTTTTTTGTCATGTACAGCGGTTTAATCTGATAACACCTTCGTAATTGATGTCATCTCGAAAGATTATTGCATTTCAGTCCTAGATAAACGAAATTAACCCTACTAAAATTATATAATAAAATTATTAGTAGGGTTAATTATGAAGTTGCAGTTGATACGTGAGATTGAGCAGCAAAATCCGTGGCTGCAAAACAACCAAGCACCTATTGTCACAACAGTTAATTATCACCCACGTTTACAATTACCGATGTTACTGGATTCAGAGTGGGATTCGTTGTGGATACTGTTAATTGGGCCGAGACGTGCAGGCAAAACCACGCTTGGAAAACACCTAAGTCAAGACTTTATCCAACAAGGACGTTTTAAGCAGTTGTTGTATTTGAATTGTGATTTAGCCTCTGTACGAGCTTGGTTGCAATCGCCTCTGTTTATTCATGAAGCGTTAAAACAAGTGAACTACTCGTTGGCTTTAGCCACGAGTAGTTCACCAAGTTGTTTGTTCTGATTGACACGCTAAAGAATAGCGATCTCTCATAATAAGGTATACAATATGGCACATTTACAGCCAACTGTGCGCATACTCTTCTATGAAAAATAAATTACATGGCAAAACGGGTCCATTATATCGGCGTTTATTTACGTTTGTGAAACCTTTTTGGCCGATATTGGTGTTAGGTCTTGTTGCCAATATTCTCTACTCATGCATTGATGCGGGCTTTACTTACATGATGAGGCCTTTTCTTGATAAAGGGTTCATTGATATCGACATGGCCTTTGTTAAAACAATTCCGCTCATTGTGTTGCTCGGGATTTCTATGCGTGGTTTGGTCAGTGCAGCGGGTAGTTATTGCATGACTTGGGTGGCTCGTTCGGTAGTGAATGTGCTGCGACAACGCGTTTTTTCACACATTGTGCGCCTACCTGCAGATTATTATGATGAAGCTACTTCAGGGCAGCTGTTGTCAAAAATATTGTATGACGTTGAGCAGGTGGCTCAAGTGAGCGCAGATGCTCTGACTGATCTAGTACAAAACACCTGTTTAATCATCGGCCTGCTAACCGTCATGATGGTCATTTGCTGGCAATTGTCACTGATGTTTTTATTGACGATTCCGTTTGTTGGGATCGTGGTGAATTTTACCAATAAACGTGTGCGTCGCATTAGCCATCGCGTGCAACGCTCCATGGGTGAGGTCACTGAAATTGTGGGTGAAGTGATTGATGGTTATCGGGTCGTGCGTATTTTTGGCGGTGAGCAATACGAAAAAAATAAGTTTAATCAAGCGACTGAAACCTCACGAAAAAATGATATGAAAGTGGCCATGAGCAAAGCGATTAATGTCTCTGCCGTTCAAATAATCATTTCCATCGGAATCGCGACCATTATTTTAGCGGCCATTAAAATGAGCACCGTGATTACCATTACTGCCGGATCATTTCTTGCCATTATCGCGGCCATGCTCCAATTGATTAAACCCATGAAAACATTGACGACGTTAAATGCCGCCATTCAACGTGGATTAGCGGGTGCTGAAAGTGTGTTTTCATTACTTGATCATGTTGTTGAAAATGATTCAGGTGTAACTTTGTCTGAAAAAGCGAGCGGTGTGATTGAATTTGAAAACGTATCTTATGCTTACCGTCAAGGCTTGCCCGTGTTACATGGAATTGATTTGCGGATTACAGCTGGGGAAACCGTGGCTCTGGTCGGGCATTCTGGGAGTGGTAAAACAACCCTTGCCAGTCTTTTACCCCGATTTTATGACGTGACCCAGGGAAAAATTATTCTGGATGGCACCCCTATCAATGAATTATCACTGACCAGCTTGCGTGAACAAATCGCGCTGGTGAGTCAGCAGGTGACACTGTTTAATGATACGTTGGCTAATAAT
>CANJSM010000031.1 GCA_947477015.1 Legionellaceae bacterium | reverse complement strand
TGCCAGTCGATGTATTGCCAGCATTCGCTAAAATGGCCGGCTTCCACTACTTGAAAGTCGTTCCGACTAATGATCTGAACTTAACGTTCTCATTGTCGCTGTCTGTTTTCTTGCTTATTCTGTTTTACAGTTTAAAGGTCAAAGGTGCTAAAGGTTTTGTCAAAGAACTGACGCTACAACCATTTAACACCCCATGGTTGATTCCTTTTAACTTATTACTTGAGTTGGTTGGGCTCGTTGCTAAACCCATTTCTTTATCATTGCGGTTGTTTGGGAACTTATATGCTGGCGAATTAATTTTTATTTTGCTAGCCTTGCTCACCCTGCACCCGAGCGCTGATGCATCAATTGCTAGTACTGTGAGCATGGGTGTCGCGCAATTTTTGTTGTCATTGGCATGGTCGATTTTTCATATTCTAGTGATAACATTGCAGGCATTCATATTTATGGTGCTAACGATAGTTTATTTAAGCCTTGCACACGAAGACCATTAGCGTGTGCAGTGAGTATTGTTCTTTCAAAAGCGGTTTTTTTAAGTTAAACACTATCCATTTAAGGGGATTGATATGCAAGCAGTAGAATTAGTAGCACACGTACAAGGCATGACTGTTATTGCAGTTGCATTGCTGATCGGATTAGGCGCTTTAGGCACCGCGATTGGTTTTGGATTGTTGGGTGGTAAATTCCTTGAAGGTGCAGCGCGTCAACCAGAAATGGTTCCTATGTTACAGGTTAAAATGTTTATTGTTGCAGGTCTTCTTGACGCGGTAACAATGATTGGCGTAGGTATTGCATTGTTCTTTACTTTTGCTAACCCGTTCCTGAGCAACCTAGGTGCTTGATTAGTCAGGGGGCGCGAAAGCGCCCTGATTGTCACAGGAGAAAAAAACCTTGAACATCAATTTAACATTAGTCGTACAAATGCTGGTTTTTGCAGTATTTGTTTGGTTTACCATGAGATTTGTTTGGCCGCCGTTGGTTAAAGCGTTGGAAGAACGACAAGAAAAGATTGCCGAAGGTCTTGCTGCAGCAGAACGCGGACGTCGTGAATTAGAATTAGCACAGCATCGTGCAGTAGATGAACTCAAGCAAGCTAAAGTACAATCAGCTGAGATCGTCGATAAAGCCAATCGCCGTGCAGCTCAAATTGTTGATGAAGCAAAAGAAGATGCTCGCCAAGAAGTTCAAAAAATGGCTAAAATTGCAGACGAACACATCGCGCAAGAAGTCAATCGTGCTAAAGATGGTTTACGCAAGCAAGTGGCTGCGTTGGCCGTTGCAGGTGCGGAACGAATTTTGGTTCGAGAAATTGATGAGCAAGCAAGTCATGCATTGCTGGACAACTTGATTAAAGAGATTTGACATGTCAGATAACGTCACGATTGCCAGACCCTATGCAAAAGCCATCTTCAATCACGCCCTTGCCAGCAAACAATTGGCAGGCTGGTCAGTTGTATTGCAAGAGCTCGCCCAGACCGTTTTAGATCCGCTCGCCGCACGTTTTATTTGCAACCCAGATAATGCTACTGATCTGCAAAGTGAATTGTTGCTGACGGTTGTGAATCAATCCAGCTTGGCCAAATCTTACGAAGCCATTAACGCGGATCACATCAACAATCTAGTTCACATGTTGGTTGCAAACAAGCGCTTAATGTTGTTGCCTGACATTTGTGCTCAATTTGAAGTTCTGCGAGCAGAGCAGGAAAAAACATTAACGGTGCAAGTCAACAGTTTTGCCGAGTTCACCGACGCTCAGGAACAACAGTTGATTCAGTCACTGAGCCAACGCCTACAACGTCAAGTCAAGCTCGATGTAACGATTGATAAAACATTGCTGGGTGGGGCCGTTCTTCATGCGGGTGATCTGGTGATTGATGGCTCGATCGCAGGAAAATTAACTAAACTTGGTGCCACGCTGGCTGCATAACTTACGCCGCGTAATTTAGAGGATAGATTCCATGTCAGTACAAATAGCGTTAAATCCATCTGAAATCAGTGAATTAATCAGAGATAAAATTGAGCACTTTAAAGTCGCTTCTGAAGCACGAAATGAAGGCACTATTGTCAGCTTGAAAGACGGTATTGTTCGTTTACACGGCCTTGATGATGTTATGCAGGGCGAAATGATTGAGTTTCCAGGCGGAGTTTACGGCTTGGCATTGAATCTTGAGCGCGATTCTGTCGGTGCGGTTATATTAGGTAATGCAGGCAGCCTATCTGAAGGCATGAAAGGTAAATGTACCGGACGTATTCTTGAAGTTCCAGTAGGACCTGGTTTACTAGGTCGTGTAGTTGATGCCCTTGGTAACCCAATCGATGGCAAAGGCCCAATCGTTGCGGAAAAACTATCCCCTATTGAAAAAGTAGCTCCAGGGGTTATTGCACGTAAATCTGTTGATCAGCCTGTACAAACTGGTTTGAAAGCGATTGATGCGATGATTCCAGTCGGCCGTGGCCAAAGAGAATTAATTATTGGCGATCGTCAAACAGGTAAAACAGCGATTGCACTGGATGCGATTATCAATCAAAAAGGCACAGGCGTGAAATGCGTCTACGTTGCCATCGGTCAAAAAGCTTCCTCTGTTTCTGCCATTGTACGCAAATTAGAAGAGCATGGTGCACTTGAGCACACGATCGTTGTCGTGGCTGGTGCAGCAGACTCTGCCGCATTGCAATTTATTGCGCCATATTCTGGCTGCTCGATGGGCGAATACTTCATGGAACGCGGTGAAGATGCGTTGATCGTATATGATGATTTAACCAAACAAGCGTGGGCATATCGCCAAATTTCCTTGTTGTTACGTCGTCCACCTGGTCGTGAAGCGTATCCTGGGGATATTTTCTACTTGCATTCAAGACTATTAGAACGTGCTGCTCGAATCAATGCTGATGAAGTTGAGAAATTAACTAACGGCGCTGTGAAAGGCAAAACCGGGTCGTTAACTGCATTGCCGATTATTGAGACACAAGCAGGTGACGTATCTGCGTTTGTTCCAACCAACGTGATTTCCATCACCGACGGTCAAATCTTCTTAGACGTTGATTTGTTTAACTCAGGCGTTCGACCTGCTATTAACTCAGGCTTGTCTGTGTCCCGAGTAGGTGGTGCTGCACAAACAAAGATCATGAAAAAGTTGGGTGGTGGTACACGTCTTGCTCTTGCTCAATTCCGTGAATTGGAAGCGTTTTCTCAATTTGCATCGGATCTAGATGATGCTACACGTAAGCAACTTGAGCGTGGACAGCGTATTACTGAACTGATGAAACAAAAACAATATTCACCACTGTCTGTTGCAGAAATGGGTTTGTCGTTATTTGCCGCAGAAAAAGGTTATTTGGACGATGTTGCAGTAAATGAAATCACCGCATTTGAAGCGGCATTACAAGGCTATATGCACAGTTCGCACGCGCCTTTACTGCACAAAATCAACGAAGCAGGTGGCTATGATGATGCAATTGAATCACAGCTTAAAGCGGCAGTTGAAGAGTTTAAGCGTACAGGTAGCTGGTAATATAAACGTTAGATCATGTAGGTTGGGCCTAGGCCCAACAGTAAAACCCAACCTACTTTTAAATTAGATTTTCACACAGGTGAAACACAATTATGGCTGGTGCGAAAGAGATCCGTACAAAAATTGCGAGTATTAAAAACACGCAAAAAATTACGCGCGCTATGGAAATGGTCGCTGCGAGCAAAATGCGTAAAACGCAAGAAAGAATGCGTGCATCCAAACCTTACGCCACTAAAATATATAATGTTGTCCGACACATTGCGCGTGCTGCATCTGAGTACCGTCATGCGTTTATGACCGTGCGTGATATTAAACGTGTAGGCATCATTGTTGTCACTTCTGATCGTGGTTTATGCGGCGGATTAAATGCGAACTTGCTCCGTGAAACCATTGGTTCGATGCGCAAATGGCAGGATGAAGGTAAAGAAATAGACCTTTGTGTCATTGGTCGTAAAGGGCAAGGATTTTTTAAGCGCGTTGGTGGAAAAGTACTTGCTTCTGTTGATCAGCTTGGGGATGCACCCACGGTTCAAGATTTGCTAGGTGCAGTTAAGGTCATGCTGGATGCGTTTTATCAAGGTGAAATTGACGCATTGCATATCGTGTATAACGAGTTCGTTAACACAATGACCCAGACTCCAATTATTGAACAACTGCTCCCGCTGCCCACTGCGGAAGAGGATAGCGAGAAGCTAGGGCACCATTGGGATTATATTTATGAACCTGATGCCAAAGAGTTGCTTGACGCCTTGCTAGAACGTTACATCGAATTACAAGTTTATCAGGCAGTGGTTGAAAACATTGCTTGTGAACAAGCTGCCAAAATGATGGCGATGAAAAGCGCGACAGATAATGCAGGTGATTTGATTAAAGAATTTCAATTGGCTTATAACAAAGCCCGACAAGCCGCGATTACACAAGAATTGGCGGAAATTGTCGGTGGTGCAGCCGCTATATAAGAGGGTAAATAATGAGCATGAGCATAGGAACAGTTGTTCAAGTAATCGGACCAGTTGTTGACGTAGAATACTCACGTGATAGCGTGCCAAAAATTAATGACGCCCTAAAGCAAGTAGATGGCGACTTGGTTTTTGAAGTGCAACAACAATTGGGTGATGGTGTTGTTCGGACCATCGCTATGGGCACGACAGATGGTTTAAAACGCGGTACTAAAACAATCAATACCGGCGAACCCATTCAAGTTCCCGTTGGTGTTAAAACACTGGGTCGAATCATGGACGTTTTAGGCCGTCCAGTAGACGATGCTGGCCCCATTGGCGCCGAAGAGCAATGGTCTATTCACCGTCCAGCTCCAAGCTATGAAGATCAAGCAGGTAGCCAAGAACTGTTAGAAACAGGGATTAAAGTTATTGATTTGCTTTGCCCATTTGCTAAGGGTGGTAAAGTAGGTCTGTTCGGTGGTGCGGGTGTAGGTAAAACCGTAAACATGATGGAATTAATCCGTAATATCGCTATTGAACACAGTGGTTATTCTGTATTTGCGGGTGTCGGTGAACGTACTCGAGAAGGTAACGACTTCTATCACGAAATGAAAGATTCCAACGTTTTGGATAAAGTATCCTTAGTATACGGTCAAATGAACGAGCCACCAGGCAACCGTTTACGCGTTGCGTTGACTGGTTTGACCATGGCTGAAAAATTCCGTGATGAAGGCCGTGACGTTCTGTTGTTTATCGATAACATTTACCGATATACCCTTGCAGGGGTTGAAGTATCAGCGTTGCTTGGACGTATGCCTTCAGCAGTAGGTTATCAGCCGACATTGGCTGAAGAAATGGGTATGCTCCAAGAGCGTATTACGTCTACCAAAACAGGTTCTATTACCTCTATCCAAGCGGTTTATGTACCTGCAGATGACTTGACCGATCCATCACCTGCAACAACGTTTGCGCATTTGGATGCGACTGTTGTATTGTCTCGTCAAATTGCTGAATTAGGCATTTATCCTGCGGTTGACCCATTGGATTCAACATCACGTCAGCTGGATCCGTTAATTGTAGGGCAAGAGCATTACGACACAGCACGTCGTGTGCAACAAACCTTGCAACGATACAAAGAATTGAAAGACATCATTGCGATTTTGGGTATGGATGAGTTGTCAGAAGATGACAAACGTGTGGTTACACGTGCACGTAAAATTCAGCGTTTCTTGTCACAACCGTTCTTTGTTGCAGAAGTATTTACCGGTTCACCCGGAAAATACGTTTCTCTCAAAGATACCATCAAAGGCTTCCAAGGTATTTTGGCCGGCGAATACGATGACTTGCCAGAGCAAGCATTCTATATGGTAGGTAGCATTGACGAGGCCATTGCGAAATCTAAAACCCTATGAGGCAACCCGACATGGCTATAACAACGCATTTAGACATTGTCAGCGCTGAGCGGGAGATTTTTTCTGGTGTTGTAGAAATGATCGTGGCCAGTGGTGAATTAGGTGAATTAGGTATAACTCCAGGGCACGCACCGTTATTGACGATGCTGCGCCCTGGAGAAATTCAAGTCACCTTACAAGATGGCAAAGAAGAAGTATATTATGTTTCTGGCGGTATGCTAGAAGTACAGCCGTATTATGTGACAGTTCTCGCTGACACGGTTGAACGAGCAGACAATCTAGATGAAGCGGCCGCTTTAGCAGCTAAAGCCCGCGCTGAAGAAGCCATTGCCAACAAAGGTGCAGACATGGATTATTCAGTAGCAACTGTAGAACTAGCCCGTGCCGTTGCACAAATTCGTGCGATTCACAAAGCACGTAAGATGCTTAAGTAATTTTAGTCATTTATTTAATCCCCGCTTATGTATTGAGCGGGGATGTATTGTCCTTGCTATGCTTAGCCCTCAGTCAGATCTAGGTTCTCTTTTCACGCCAAATTGATCATGTAACCAATTCGCCACACCCTTATTAAACGAAAAACCAGATATTAGGTGTCTAAATCCAAATCTATCTTGAATGAGTGATTCTTTGTTAACATCTAGATTGGGTTGTCCTTGCCCATAAAACTGATGCATTCTCTTTGTGGCGAATGTAGAAAATCCAGTATTAACAAAAATAGCAGTAATGTATTTCCAGACCGGGAGTAACCACCTGACTTTTAACGGAACAATGACCTCTTTTTGTTTTGAAATAACAGCGTGTAGGTAATGCCTTGCCACCCTTTCAACGGGAATTAAAAAGGGTGTTGCCGTTGCACCCTGTGTAAAGGTTGTTTTAAAAAATCCGGGGCTAAAAGTGAGTACATGTACACCTCTTGGTGCTAGTTCTTGGCTTAAATTTTTTGAAAAACTAATAATAGCCGCTTTAGAGGCGCTGTATAGGCTGGATTCTGGTGCTGAAATATATCCCGCGATGCTGCAAGTGAACGCAAGAAATGCGTCTTTTTCATCTAGATGCGGCAGTGATGTCTTGGCTGTATAAATGGCGCCATTAATGTTCGTATTGAGTATCTGCTGAATGGTTGCCGCAGGGATTCGTCTAAAATCATTAATATGGACTTGGCTGGCATTAACAAATACCCCGTTTATAGCGCCATATTGTGTGTGAATTTTATTAAAAAGCTGTTCCATTGCGCTATATTCAGAGACGTCTTGCGAATAGATAGCTACAAATGCTTCTGCTGTTTTATTTAATATGGCTTGCTGTCCTCTTTGCAGCCGTTTTATGTTTCTTCCAATCAGAATGACCTTGCCTCCGTAGCTACATATTTCTGAAGCTAGCTCTAAGCCTAAACCAGATCCTCCACCTGTAATTACGATAAGTTTATTTTTAAAAAATGCGCAGATTTTTTGGTTCGATTTCATGCTGTTTAATCTTTTATTTGCAGCGCAAAGTTAGTAACCAAACACTGTTTGGATTCTGTTCTTGCATAAGCACGGCCTAAATATAAGTTTTGGCCTATTGGTCTAATTTCGTCTCTGATCCATCCAAAGCAAATTGAATTGTCTTTGTAGTCAATGATTATAGACTCTTTATGGTCAAACCAGCTCTCTCCGATAGATAGTTTCGCTTTAATTATTTGCATGCCTAATACTCTATTAAGCAAGACGCCATTTTCTTTATCAAACACTTTTCCTTGCCAGAACATGCGAGCAAGCTGTGCCATGGGTGCGTTTAATATTGTACCAGGAAAAAACATGGCACGTCCGTTGCTGATGCCATGAGGTATTTCTTTTGGAGCGTTTTGAGCATACAAGGCATCCAATTGTTGTTGACTTAATTGAATAAGTTGTTCTAGCGAGAAAGCTGTATTTCTATCTAGCTCATCAAATTTTGTCATGATTCCCTCCTGTTATATGTGCTTGAGGATTTACAATCTTTTCTGTTCATGCACTGAGTTCATAATCTTGTTGGGCTAATCGCTTAGCAAGGTATCCAATGCTTGCTCCTTTTTCAATGTCTAAATATGAAACGCTAACCCCGTAAGCCTCCTTTATTGCAGCGCTTGTTTCTGCCATCATAAAAGAACTTAATCCAAGATCTTTGATGGGTTCATCTGCATGAAGTTCTTCAATGGGTATAAGACTTACATCGCTGATTTTTTTAGCGATAAAACGAACTAGTGGATTTAGGTCGTGATCTGATTTTTGGAGTGCATAGTCAAAATAGCTATCTAGCTGCTGAGAGATGTACAACTCTCGACAATACACGCGTTGCTTCTTGCCGCTAGTAGTTCTTGGCATCGGATTGGTTACAAAGACAATGTCTTTAATCGCTAATTGAAGTTTCTGCAACAGCGTTGTACGAATGCTTGCAGAATATATTTTCAAGAGTGTTTTGTCGGTATGATGTGCTGTTTTAACGATGGCAACTAATTCTTCAGTGCCGCTATTGTTCATTGAAAAGACCACGCAGTCTTGTTGCTCTAGCCGAGCATCAGCACTTAATACAACGGCCTCTATGTCTTTTGGAAAATATTTTTCCCCTGAAAAAATCATCATTTCTTTAATGCGGCCGAGAATGTACAGATCTTCATCGTAGATAGCGCCTAAATCGCCCGTCCTCAGATAAAACTGTTCGTCGGTGCCCAGGGTCTGTTGATCTTTTGAAAGATCAGGCCTTATTTGAGCACTAAATAACTCTTTAGATAATTCACGTTTATTCCAGTATCCCTTACCAATACTTTCCCCTGATAACCAAATCTCCCCAATCTCTCCGTCAACGCACTCTCTCTTGGTGTCAGCGCAAACAATTTTTAGTGTTTCCACCGCTTTTCCACAACTTACGACTTCTTGTCTTTTAAATACACGCGTTTTTAATCCTTTTTGTGCGCTAGCCATCAGTGTTGCTTCTGCTAAACCATAAGCAGGGACAAACATTGACGACTTTAATCCTGTGCTAGCAAATTTTTCGGCAAAAGTACTTAACACGGTTGGATCAATAGGTTCTGCACCAATCGTTATCGCGTGTAAGTGAGTTAGATTTAGTTGCGCAATTTGTTCTGGTTTTATGCGATTAATACACAGCTCGAAAGCGAAATTTGATATACCTAAAAAGCTTAATTTTTCTTCTTCTAATAACGAAAAAACGGAGAAAGGGTGGCGTACCATTTGGCTGGGTGGAATGATACAAAGATAACCACCACCATATGCGGTATGCAATATATGTCCAATTAAACCCATGTCGTGTGTATGAGGCATCCATGATAGCCCTCTACACGTTTCGTTTGTGCCACAGACTGCCATGATGTGATGAATATTCGCAACAATATTAGATTGAGACACCATCACGCCTTTCGGCTCGCCGGTTGATCCAGAAGAATATTGTAAAAATGCGATGTCATCTTCTTTGGGGAGGTTCTTTATGGAGAAGGTAGGATGTGTCATTACGAGGGTGGTGTCAATTGAGGGAATATGGTTTGGTGTTTGTGTGTTATTATCATGAAGCACCAGTGTCGGTTGAGCATCGGTAATGATAGCCTCTAATTTACTGTTTAATTTAGTGTTGCTGGGAGGATAGCAGGGAACAGCTATCACCCTAGCTATAGACGAAGCCAGAAACGCGCATATAAACTCAAGCCCAGGTTCATAAATCAGTAACGCTCTATCGCCTGGGTTTGTATTATTCGATATCTTATTAGCTAAGGTTTTCGCTCGAGTGGCTAGTTGAAGCCACGTAATGGTATCGATTTTATCAGATTTTCGGAATTTGAAGCCGACTTCATCAGGTTTATGCTCCGCATGAGCAAGCACCGCTTCAATGACAGTTTTATAAGTATATTTTATTCCTGAATTCTGATGCATCTATTTCTAGCTCCATTCGTGCAAAATTATTACTTAATTTGGATTACAAAACATGTTAATCATATTTTGACATTGTCATCGCTGTTAATCCAATATAAAGTTGAGTTATAAAATATCAATCATTTCATGCGAAGTATAGGAATTTTTAGCAATGGATAGCATTCGTCATTTACCGCCTGGACCCGCGCAAAATAAATTATTTCAAACAATGGCATTACTTCGAAAGCCCATTTCTTTTCTTGAAACGTGCAGACATCAGTATGGAAAAACATTTACATTAAATATACTCGGCCGAGAAAAAGCGGTTGTGATTAGCGACTCAGCTGATTTGAAAAAGGTTTTTTCGGACAATGCTCAGCAGCTAAATACAGGGGAAGTCTATTCTACGCTCATGGGGCCTGTTGTTGGTAAAGGCTCGTTATTTTCTTTAGATGGGCCCGTACATGTTCAACACAGAAAACTACTTTTACCGCCGTTCCATGGGCATTGTATGCATGCATACAATGCCATGATGGCAAAGAGTGTTCAAGATAAAATTGCTATTTGGAAAAAAGACGATAAATTAATTCTCTCCAATGAGCTGCATGATATAACGTTTAATATCATTTTTAATGCAATTTTTGGCATGAATGAAGAAAATGCACGATTCCAACAGCTTAAAAAATTATTGCGCGCTTTGTTGAGATCGTTTTCTACGCCCTACGCTCACTTTGTAATTATTGCGCCAATGTTTCATAGACATTTAGGCCCATTAACCCCTTGGGCTAATATCATGAAGTTGCGTCGAGCAATTTGCCGTTGCATATCTGAAGAGATAGAAGATAGAAATAATAATAACTTGGAGCCTCGGGCAGATATTTTAAGTGCCTTGTTGAGATCTCGAGATGAGGCTGGCATTTTTCTGACAAATGAAGATATATGTGATGAAATATTAACGGTATTAATTGCAGGATATGATGCAACGTCTATGAGTACCTGCTGGGGGTTCTATGGTATTTTATCAAACCCCGATATTTATAATAATTTAATGGAAGAATTAAACGGTATTGTCGGCAAAAAAGAAGACTTGATTGTTCATTTAGATAAGCTCGTTTATTTGGATGCTGTGGTAAAAGAAGCGCTCAGGGTTAATCCGGTGATTCCACTGATGGTGCGAGTGACCAAGGAAAACTATCAGTTGGGGCGGTATACCTTACCTAAGGGCACAGGGATTTTACCTTGTACTTACTTGGCACACCGCGATCCAACCCTATGGAGTGAACCCGAAAAGTTTAAGCCCGAACGCTTTATAAATTCAGCTACGATTCCTTTTTCATATGTGCCTTTTGGGAGTGGCATACGTCGATGTATTGGGGCCGCGTTTACCCATAATGAGATGAAAATTGTCATTGCGAACATACTTCTTCACGCTGAATTGAAGCTTAAAGAAAATTATGAAGCAAAAATAGTGATGAGAGGTGTCGCGGCTGTTCCTTCAGGTGGTGTACCTGTTGTCGTAACAAAATTATATTGAATAGGGAGGACTCTATGCTTTTCGGTGTGCTTAACTTATCATTTTGGGGCGATGTGTTAGCCGCGTTAATCATGACACAAGTTTCATTTATTATCGGTAGCATCTATTTACACAGGCATCAGTCGCATCGCGCACTCACCCTTCATCCTATCATCAGTCATTTGTTTCGTTTTTGGTTGTGGATCTCTACAGGAATAGTGACAGCTCAGTGGGTAGCCGTGCATCGTATTCATCATGTCTATACAGATGTAGAGGGAGATCCTCACAGCCCTGTGCTCTTTGGAGTGAAAAAAGTACTTCTTGAAGGAGCGGAGCTGTACCGTAAGATCGCTAGAAATCCTGAGTTAGTTGCAAAATATTCTCATGGCTCACCTGATGATTGGATTGAGCGTAACGTTTACTCACGTTACGCTGAAAAAGGGGTTGTCATTATGTTATTGCTGGACTTATTTTTGTTTGGTATTCCGGGCATTACTATCTGGGCGATTCAAATCATGTGTGCACCCTTTTGGGCTGCAGGGTTTGTAAATGCAATGGGCCATTTTTTTGGCTATCGCCACTATGATATTCCGGATGCCTCAAGAAATATATTTCCTGTGGGTGTTTTTTTCGGCGGAGAAGAATTGCACCACAATCACCATGCTTACCCAGCTTTGGCCAAACTATCCCACAAGTGGTGGGAGTTTGATGTAGGCTGGATGTGGATTTCTATTTTATGTTTTTTTAAATTAGCCACGGTAAAAAAACACAACCGACATGAGTAGGGCATTAGATCTACACTGTCTTCGCATGAACGGTGGCACTTGCGCCTACTCGTAATGGGAATGTCGAATTATCTTGTAATGCTATGCGCACTGTAAATCGTTGCAATACTTTCACCCAGTTTCCAGTGGCATTTTGAGCGGGTAGTAGCGAAAACGTGTTGGCACTGGCATGGCTGATGCTTTGGATTTTACCTTCGTAGATATGATTGTACATATCAAGATTAATTTTCACGGTTTGACCTGCTCTGAGTCGGCTCAATTGAGATTCCTTAAAATTAGCATCCACCCACCAAACTGAATTATCGACCAGCCCAAATAATCGTTGGCCTGCCATCACCACTTGGCCTGTTTGCAAGTTTAACGCACTGATATAGCCTGATACAGGGGCAGATAGTGAGGTGAAGGACGTTGTCCGTTGAGCATTTTGCATTTCTACTTTTGCAAGGTCAATTTTTGATTTCGCCATGTCGGATTGAATGGTTGCTTGTTTTAAAACAACTTTAGCTTGCTCTAGGACTTGTTTTGCCATGTTTTTCTCATTGACAAACTTTTGCATGGTTTGTTGCGAACCGGCTTTACTATTAAATAAGTTAGTGTAACGTACGGCCATTTGTTTTGCATAGGTATAGTTTGATTCCGCTTTAATCACATTAGATTGTGCATTTGTCATTTGTTGATCAGCAGTGATAGAGGCCTGTTTTGCCATCAAAATGTCCAATGAGGCTTGTTCAACTAGAGGGGCATAGTCTGCTGGGTCGAGCTCTAATAACCTATCTCCTTTGTTTACAAATTGATTGTTTTTTACATATATTTTTTTAATGCTGCCATTTACTTTTGCAGTGATATTAATGAGCGGCGCATTGACGTATGCATCATCCGTGCTAGGGTAGTATGTTTTGTATAGATAATACCCAGCAATAAACAGTACGACGCTAATCATCACGCCGATGCTGATACTTATGCCAGCATACATGCGTTCAGGTGTTAATTTGATGTCAATGCTTTGATCTTCCTTAGTCATGTTTTATCCTTATTTAATAAATAATGTGTGCATAAGGCCGATTAAACCCTGTTTTTCATGGTTAGGTTTTTTTAAGAGAAATGGCAGCCAACATAACCAAAGCAAGACGCTTCCTGTCCAGTAGAATACATCGAGATAGCTAATTAATGCGCTTTGATGTGTTACAAGCATATTTGCTGCGACCACTTTGATTTCATCTGTTGTGCCCGATAAATTTTGAGCCCACCAACCATAGCCGGTAGCATAAGGGGAAATGTTAGCGGCTAAGTCTTGATGGCTAACATTTAATTGATGGGATAACAGGGTAGCGGCAAGAGAGTTACCGATAGAAACGCCAAATATTCTGAAAAAATTAAATACTCCTGAAGCATCTTCACGCTCATCTTGTGAAACGCCTACATTGCATAGTTGTAATAGTGGAATGAATATCGCCATTAAACCAAAGCCTTGTAAAACTGTGGATAAGATGAGTTGATCAATGTTAGAGATAGGTCCACTGTGAGCCAGCATGATACAGCCATAAGCAAAGCTCACTATCCCTAGTAGCATCGTTTCTCTTAGGCCTATACTATTTGATAAGAGCAAGACAATCGGTGCTGACAGCAAGACTGCAATCCCTCGAGGGGCAGTAATATAGGCCGCCGTGTCAACTGGATAGTTGTATATTTGTTGTAACATGGTTGGAAAATAAGCCATCCCTGTTGTGATAAGAATGCTGATACAAAATACGCCAAAAGTGTTAAACATAAAGTTGATGTGTCGAGCATTGAATAACTTAAAATTAACCACTGATGATCCTAATACTCCCCGCAAAATGAACAACAATATAGACACCATGGATATTGAAAAAACAATCACCATCGTCATTGAATCAAACCAATTATAGCGATTGCCTTGATCAATAAAAAATTCTAGTGTTCCTAGACCTAATGCCATCAAAAACAAACTAGAATAGTCAAAGTTGACTGTTTTAGGTTGTGTCCGTTCCATAAATAGAAGCACAAGCATAAAACCCACGACGCAGACAGGGACGTTAATAAAAAATATAAATCGCCAATTTAGTTCGGCGGTTAATGCTCCGCCTAAAATATTTCCAAGAATAGGGCCCAAAACGAGAATGCATGCAAATACAGTTAACATCGGTTTTTCTAGCCGTGTCCCATGAAATGTTTTTTCAATATAGCCTTGAGCGATAGATGGTAGAAATGCGCCCCCAGCTCCTTGGAGAAGTCTAAAAACAATCATTTCAGGTAATGTTTCAGCAAGGCCACATAAAACAGAGGTGATACCAAATACACCGGAAGCAATTAAGACCACTTTACGAGTACCGATTTTTTTTACTGCAATCCCTGTTAATGGAGTGAAAATGGCGGCTGCTATAATATAGCTGGTTGCTACCATCGCAATACTGTCTAGATTCGTGTTCAATGAGCTCATGATTTGAGGCACAGCAATGGTGACGATCGTTAGATCAATCATTTCTGCTAGCGCTAATAAGGAGAGTGCATAGCAGACAATAACTTTTGGTTCTAGCCAAATCGATCTTTTCATGCATTTGATCCTATGACCAATGATATCCGTTTACCATAGATCAAGCCCTGAAATGAGCCCTTGAACCCCATTTTTTTTATTTTGAGTCTCGTTCTTTTGTTGAGCCGGCTGATACTTATCGTCAACTTTCGCACCGCCCCCTAATTGCAAGTACAAATCAACGATACTCAAAAGTTTTGCCTGTTTTTGTTGATTTAACAGGGCTTCATTGACATCGCGATTAAATTCAATCATCAATGTATCTGAGTAGGCTATCGCACCTTCCTGGTATTGCAACAGGCCTAATCGATATTGCTCTTGGGCTTTTTTAAATGCGATCAATTGTTGTTGATAACTTTGGTTGGTTCTGTGATGCTTGGATATTGCATCATCAATTTGTTTAAACGCATGTCTAACGGTCCCTAAATAACTGTAATACGCGGCATATTTTGCTGCTTGTGCTTTTTTAATGTCACTATAAATGCTGCCAAAGGCAATAATAGGTTCAACCACGCCGAGTTGACCTACAATAAAATCGGTATACAGACGAAAACCTTTTTGCACATTCAGTTGCAAAGGACCTAGATAGCCCGATAGATCAATGGTTGGAAAAAAGGCGGATGTGGCTTTTGCAATGGTCGCGTTAGATATTCTTAATTCATATTCTGCATATAATATATCGGGGCGGTTCTTTACCGCATCTGCAGGCACATAGGTTGGAATAATGCCGTTTGCATTGATTTCATCAAAGCGTTTAGTAACCTTCACAGGCCCAGGATTGCCATTAATTAAGCTATGTATACTGTTCTCAGCTGCAGTGATACTGTGTTTGATGCTCGGGATTTCTTTTTTAACCAACGCGACATATTGCTCAATGCTCGCAAGTTGCATATCGGAGACACTACCATTTTTTTGTTTAATTAATGTGTAGTATCTTAAGCGGGTTAAATCAGATAGCATTTTTCGATGTATCACTAACTGATTTTTTGAAGCCAACAAAGTAAAATAACTCGCAGACATTTGACCAATAATGGTCAGCCGTGCTGCGTGTGCAACCTCGATACTTTTTGCTAGTGCTAGTTTGCTAATTTCTATTTTTTTGATTTGTGATAATAAATTCAGGGTGAAGTCAGATGTAAATCCAGCGGTGTAGCCATCATACACCCAATCATGTTTTCCATACTTATCCGCTAGAGAGTAACCGTCTCGATTATTATATTGTAAATTATTGAACGCTCCAGTTATTCCTGTCCCAGCTATTCCAAAGTTCGGTATCCACTGAAATCTCACTTGTTGTAGTGCCGCCTTCGCCAATAAAATATTGCCATAAGCTACGTGAAGATCATTGTTTTTAATGAGCGCTGTCTGAATCAGCTGATTTAGCTGAATGTCGTTAAAATGTTTCCACCAAGCCATTTCAGAAAATTTAAGATGGGATATTTCAGTTTTAGGATCGACAGAATACCACCCTGCTTCAGGGTTGATGTTTGGCTGCACGTATTTAGGCCAAATAGAGCTACAATTTGTATTACACAATACAATTAAAATTAAACCTAGCTTTTTAGTTGTGTCAGCTAATTTCACTTCAGTTCGCTCGAGTTCATTTAAGTGATGAAAAATTTTACTTTTTTTCGGCCTTGACCGACATGGAAAGATTTTACGCCATGGCATTAACGCTAGACGGTTTTACACATTCGCATGCGGGTTGTGAAACTCTCGCTTGTAAATTAGTCATTGCAAAGCCACGTACACCGGTTCCCGCGGGCGCTTCAATAAACGTTATCATAATGTTCAACGTTTGTTTTTGTTTGTAGGACGGATTTGTATAGACTACCAGCACAGGCATGGTCGCTTGCCATTGATTTGCGCCAATGGGTTTTATATCAGGAGGCAGCGTGGCAACAGCACTGACGTAATAACTATTGCTTTTGACGGTGTCGGGTAATTTAGACTCTTGTAAGGCTTTGCTGTAGTTAATCCAGCCTTGAGCAGTATAATATTTGGCGATCTCTTTCTGGCGTGCCATAAAGTTCAAATGATTATAAGTATAAGTGGCAACGATCGCTTCATTAACCCATACAGCACGTTGAGTCTCATCAGCAATCGGCATCGCTTTGAGTGGTTGGGTAAGCAAAACAACACATATGATAAAAATACGCCTATAAAACATATCATGACTCCAAACCATTAAGAATCTAACATAACGCGCTTGTTCATAAAAATCAACAAATGCACAGAACATCGTAGCCACGACCGTGTCTGGAGCATCCAAGTTAACGTGGAGTAACTTTCGTGCGCATAATATGATAAAATAGATTCCTATTTAAATTTTATATAGGCAGTAGATATTTTATATGGCCAAATTTATCTATAATTTCGATGGGTGTGTCAACCAATCAGAATTTGATGATCCAAATATTCAAGCCGGTATTCGAGCGATTATAAACGGTTCCGCATACATTGAAAAAATGACTGGTCATCCAATCTATAAAATACGCTTGACCTGGCCTGGTGAAACCACGCAACCCCGGTTATTGTTTTGCGGAATCCCCTCTGCAGGACGTGCATATTTCGCCGTTTTGGATGTGGTGTTTGATCATGATTATCATAAATCTAAATTTCTCAAACCCGGAATGGTCTCTCAATTTCTAACTCGAAACAGTGCTCGGTTTTTGGAGCAATCACAACAGTTATCGATGCCGTGGGTTTCTGTTGAACACGACATGACAGCTCGCTATTATCATGGGCAATTTATGCGCCCAACAGCCGCCCAATATGAGGCCGTCGATTTGACTTTGCCTGCTGTGGTGAGTGGATTGGCAGGCTCTGGAAAAACATATGTTCTGCTTGAAAAAGCAATACGGATGTCTAACCCTGTTCGCTATGTCGCCAATTCTTCTTTATTGGTGCAACAAGTTCGTGAGGGACTGGGGTCTCAAACCAGCGTAATTTGTCAAACCTATGAAGAGATGCTACGGGAAGGGGATGTGTTTTGTCAGCCAGACAATAAGTCATCTGATGCCGATTGCTTGCAATGGATTAAGCAGCATGTCAGTGATCTTGATCCGATAGCTGTATTCGAAGAATTTCGTATTATTTCAATCTACGCAACGAATCGCGACGTGTTTACAGAGGCTGCCTATTTGACCTTAGGTAAAAGACATTCTCTGTTTACAAGTGATAGAAGACCCTATTTACTGGATAAGTTCAAAACCTATGTTGACGTGTTAAACCAAATGAGTCTATGGCACCCAGCTTTTTATGTCCCGACAGATTGGTCACCTTGCTATGACGCGATGATGGTCGATGAGGCATTTGATTTATCTCGATTACAACTGATGGTTTTATTTTATAAAACCAGAACCAGTCAAATTTGCTACGCGGGTGATAGCCATCAACGGTTACAAGATAGGATTTCAGTACGGCCATTTTTAATGGATAGTATCAGATCCTTGACTGGCCAAGTCCACCACAGTGAACTTCCCATTAGCCATCGCTGTCCTGATAAAATATTAGTTTGGTTAAACGACATTATTGAGAAAAAAATAGCGTTAACCGGCGGTATTGCGGACAAATGGGAGACAGCCTCTGTTGCCTTGTCGCATGAGACGAACAAGCCTCAAGGAATGCTATTTGCACTGAAGAATGCCGAGCCATTGCGTGCGATGTTTCCCTCTGATCAATGGGCTGTGATCACGCCATTGCAGCATGTTGCGGAGGCTAAAATTTATTTTAATACGTCACTGGTGTTTACCCCATCAGAGATCAAGGGCTTAGAATATCCTTATATTATTACCTATGCTTTAATGTCAGACCCTCTATGGCTCTCAGCGAGTAAAAAACTTGGGAGGATGGTATCACCTATTCGAAAGGGACGCTCGGTTGATGACTCTGGAGAACTAAAATATGCGCCGTTATTTAACGAACTGATTGTCGCGTTAACCCGTGCAACACAGGGTGTGTTTGTAGTTGAATGTGCACAGCATGACGGGCTTCGGCATTTGTTTAATCAAGAATGTTTTTTGCCTACGAGTGGATTAACTGTTTGCTTATCTCACGTTCAAGCCAATACGCTACCTGATGATGCGTCTTGGGAAAATCACGCAACCATGTTGTTAAAAAATGGTTGTGAGGCCCAGGCGAAGGGTATTTTTTTAAGGGAGCTGCATCGAACGGAAGCTGAGTATCAGGCGTTTAAAGCCATCCACGTCCCACAACTTGCTGCCGTGTCCATAGAAGTAAAAGATGCGGCTCAATCAGCACCTACACTTGCGGTTGTGATTTCCCCTGTCTCGGTTGCTCAAGGTACCGAGGTGATCATTCAAGAGCCTGTTCAATTCCAAGAGCTGATGACATACGACATCGAGGGAGTTTTTTCGATGCTCGGTAATTTTAATATCGGTACACTGGAGAGATGGTTTGATTCAGACAAGGCTATTCCTTGTTTTTTTGGGACCATTGAAACGGAGAAAGGTTATTCCTCATTTTTAGAAATGATCCTTCGGCGTTCTGAACACACGGCCATTTTTGAAGATTTTCTCGCTATTAACAGGCCATTGATTGCTAAAATCAATAAACAGACCTGCTATCCTGTAAAATGTACGGCTATTCACTTAGCAACAACTTATGGACATATTCGATTGCTCGAACTGCTATTGTCCTGCTGTGAAAACATCAATGTTCCAGACATACACATTCGAACGCCACTTTTTTTTGCATTAACGTTTGGGCAGCTCGATGCAATCAATGTATTGTTAAAACATGGAGCGTCATTTGAGCGTATTTATAATATGGCGCATATCCCTGCTTCAGAGTTAGTTCCCTTTTATGTTGCCATGGATTATGGATCATTAAGTTACATTCATGCCTTACAAGATACGTCTGTAAAGCCCTATCCTTGGGTCAGGGCTGGATTTATTCCTGGCACACCCCGATTATTTTTAGCGGCGCAAGCTGGCAAATACTCTATGGTCGATTTGTACCTTAAACTTGGAGATGACGCTTTAATCAATGACACGACCGGTGAGAACGACGCAACCGCTTTGTTGATAGCAGTACAACACGGTCACTTTGATGTTGTAAAACGGTTAGTTACGGCCGGAGCTGACATTAATCAACCGCTAAAAAACGGTGCTACCGCATTGTACCTTGCCGTTGCATTTAATTATTGTGATATTTTCTTTTTCTTATTAAATTATGGCGCCGATCCAAATCAACCGACCCACGATGGTTATACTCCGCTCATGGCAGCAACTCACTGGAACAGAGAAGAATGTACTGCCTCCTTAATTCAGGCAGAAGCTGACTTGGATTATTGTCATCCAAAGTATGGCTGGACTGCTCGAGAAATGGGAGAGCTCAGTGAGTCAAAAATTGCGGCTCTCTTTTCTTTTGAGAAATGTAGAGAAACCCTGACCCATCGATTGTTTAAACAATTTAATTATGGGCATTTGAGAGAGTTATGCCAGTTAAATGGGAAAAGTGCCATTCTTTTTAAGCGTAAAGTGAGAATCAATAAAATTTTAACCGATCGATATGTATTGGAAGAAATTTTAATCAATACAGCTCGAACGAAATTATTTTGTCAATTTTTACAAGACGATCCCTTGGGTAGTCGTTTATTGGCTCAGTTAAAAAGTCAATTTGTCGTGTTGGAACGGCTGACAGCAGTTCATCTGGCCGTAAAAGCAAAAGCGGTTGATTTCATCAAGTTGTGTTCAGATTATCGTTTCGACATGGACAGCCCAACACATGATGGCTTGCGCCCCATACATTTTGCTGTCGAAAACAATGATCGTGCTTGCGTATCTGCATTGATTGAAGCAGGCGTGGATACCGTGTCTGAACTCAATAATTACCCCACACCACTTTATCAGGTGATTTCATACGATATTAACAACAGTCATGTGGGGATCTTTTGTGTCTTATTAAAAGCCACCAATGTGACGGTTTTTTCTACGTTGAAATATAACCCACTTTGTCTTGCAACTCTAAAAAATAATCGCGCTTATGTAGAGCACTTATTAAGACGAGGTGCACCAGTTGATAGTCCTAATGCAGAGGGACTAACATCGCTGTTGATAGCTGTAGAAGCCGGTCTTTTTGACATGGTTAAGTTGTTATTGAAGTATCAAGCCAATCTTTATGCAATGACACCAGCGGGCCTTAATGCCTTGCAGCTAGCGAGAGCGAACAACGAGAAAGACATAGTGAGTTTAATTTGTAACAGCGTACAACAGTCATTAAGTGATTCGAATCGATTTTTTGCGATGCCAGTAGCACAACTGGGTGAAACGCAAGACAGATCTCTATCTAGGTCTGCACTTGGGAGCGGAAACGGTTAGCGAAACTGTGCAAGCACCGGTGCTGTGTCTGGCATCACACCATGCCAAATAGCAAACGATTCTGCGGCTTGTTCGACTAACATGCCTAATCCGTCTATGGCGACACAGCTTTGTGATTGAGCCCATGCAACGAAAGGTGTCGGGGCTTTCAATTGGTATGCGAGATCGTAACAAACGGTGGTCGAGGTAAGGATTTGTGCGGGTAGTTGCAAGGTGTTATCTGATAAGCTGGCGGATGTTGCGTTAATCACTAAATCATACGCCTCGCTCAATTCAGATAAACCACAACAGGTGACTGGCGTAAAGTCTTTGCTTAATGCCAGTGCCTTCTCTATCGTACGATTGGTGAGTGTTAACTGTGCCGGGTGGGCTGCCAATAAAGGTGCTAACACACCGCGAGCAGCTCCTCCCGCCCCAACTAATAAAATACGTTTGCCGGCCAAATCTATATAACGGGCTAAATCGCGCAGCAAGCCGATGCCATCAGTATTATCCGCGTGAAGCCCATTTGCATCACGCCATAGCGTATTTGCAGCCTTGGCCGCAGCGGCTCTTGGCGTATGATGATGAGCCAAAGTATACGCTCGTTCTTTGCAGGGGAGCGTGACATTTAATCCTAAGCCTCCCTGATGAAAAAACAAGCGCACTTGTTCTTCAAAAACAGGCAGGTTTATCTTAATTTTTTCATACGTTAAAACGCGGCTTGTTTGTTGGGCAAATAGTTGATGAATAATCGGCGATAAACTGTGATCGACAGGGTTGCCCATAACCGCATAGCGACCATTCATTATTTAGTCGGGGTCGCTAAAACAAATCCGCGCCGCTTAATATAGGCTATCAAGGGAGACAGAGACATGTCTTCTGCAGCCCACCAAGTTCCTGATGTTTTTTGAGGTAAGCTGGTTGCAGGCCATTGGCAAACAGCCAATACGGTGGAGCAGGACACTTGTTGTTCATGGCCAGGTCGAGATTCAATGCAGCTTAACTCAAATTTTTCATTATTTTGCACTAGAGCAGACCAGTTTCCAGCTTGTAAATGACTGCTCCATCCAGCGTTTGCGCTTGGGTCTGAGACAGGATGCGTCACCCAGAGGTCGGTATTGGACAGGTTATGAATCATGGTCACGGTCGATTGTGTGGCAGGGACTACCACTAAATCACCCGATACAACCAATGGCACGCATCGATTAGGAAGAACCTCTTCGGCTTGCGCAGACCATGTAAAACCAAGTAATGCGATTAATAATAAATAATTCATAGCTCTCTTATTGTTCATTAAACTGTCAGTTTAAAACCAAACTTATCCATAACCTGGCGAGTTACGTCACAGATTAAATTTATAAACCAGTGATAAATCACCCTCTAGCGTACTAAAATCATTAGTGTAATATTGAAATCCAGAACCACTTAGCTTGCTAAAGCCCGTGCTCGATTGCGCGGCATAGATTGTGTACATTGCATCCAGTCGTACAGATAATCCACCTATAACCGATGAGGTCAATCCCAAGCCGGATTGAAAACCACTTTTATTGTATGTTTTGTTCAGGTAGCCATACGCATTGTCGTTAATTTCAAATTGAGCATTGGAGTAGCCTAATATCAAGTGCCAAATAGTCTCTGGAGCGAATTGATATCCTGGTAAAATTCGTATACCAGCATTATACCTTGAGTTAATCGAATAAGAGGTTTCAGTATAATAATGCTGAATGGATGTATTTAGACCACTGGCATTAACAAAACCTTCCACACCCAGTTTGGCGCGTTCTGTTAGGCTGTAATCGTAACCAAAGAATCCACCTCCAATGATTCCGATAGCCCCTAAATCGTGATTTTCTGGTTGAATCAACCATGATGCATCATCTAGTAAATTAGACGCACCAACCGTGGCACCCAAATAAAAGCCATCATAAGGATTGGACATATTGTCAGGGCCCATCGCTCCAGCAAGGGCTGTACTCGTGGATGCAATCAACAAGGCTATCGACATGTTTCTAAAATGGCTGATCATTAAAAGAGTCCTTTTTTTTGGTGCTTAATCAATTGGATAGGCTGTAGGATAATATAATAACATCAGAAAATAAAATGTCGTGTGTTTTGAGGGTACACGGCTGTCGCATTAAAATTTGATCAACCTGCCGTAGGTTGGGCCTTGGCCCAACAATCTAGCTATTAGATTTCGTTTTATTTGACGAAGAGTAAGAAATAAGATCAAATGCCACATTCAAATTTTGATGAGGTGGCACGATGCA
>CANJSM010000030.1 GCA_947477015.1 Legionellaceae bacterium | reverse complement strand
TTGTGCACTCGAATTCTTCAAAGCGCCCACACAGTTTGTCTTCTCTTCTTCTTAATGAACTTGCCCCGAAGGCGTGCTGCGTATTCTACTCATTTCCCGTACCATGTCAAACGTTTTTTTCATTTATTTGCAAATTTCTTTAGTGCTTGTATCGGCAGCTTCGTTTTGATTGTTTGCCCCATATTATAGTATAAAATTCGTTGTTCATATATTCCGAATTTTATGACAAAGGGTTCTGGCTATTTTTCTAAATATTTGTTACTCTTTTGTTTCAACGATGGTGGCCCTACTGGTCCCCTCGCGACGATAGATTGTGAACCCCGTCAGGCCCGGAAGGGAGCAGCGGTAACTTTTGATTCGAGCGCCGGGGTGTGGCTCTTAGGGCTGCCGCCCTTTCTGTGAATATTCTTATGACTTATGTTGCACTTGCCCGCAAATGGCGACCGCGTACATTTTCTCAATTGGTTGGCCAAGATCACATTAACAAAGCATTAATAAACTCATTAAATCAACAGCGACTTCACCATGCTTACCTTTTTACAGGCACACGAGGCGTTGGCAAAACCAGTGTTGCGCGTTTGTTAGCAAAAGCGTTGAATTGTGAACAAGGTATTTCTGCGGAGCCTTGCTTACAATGCGATGCTTGCATTGCAATAGAACAGGGACGCTTTATCGATCTAATAGAAATCGATGGCGCGTCAAGAACTCGTGTTGAAGATACCCGGGAGATTCTTGAAAATGTTCAATATGCTCCAACGAACGGCCGTTTTAAAATTTATCTTATTGATGAAGTGCACATGCTATCTCAGCACAGTTTCAATGCTTTACTTAAAACCTTGGAAGAACCACCTGCTCACGTCAAATTTATCCTCGCAACTACTGATCCACAAAAACTGCCTGTCACTGTATTATCTCGCTGCCTGCAGTTTAATCTCAGGCATCTTCAGGCAGAGGTTATTTCAACCTATCTTCAAACCATTCTTGATAGTGAACAATTTACATACGACCGAGACGCATTAGATCTGTTAGCTACTGCTGCGCGGGGCAGTATGCGGGATGCGCTGAGTCTACTTGATCAAGCGATTGCCTGTTGCGGTGATAAGCTACGATCTCAAGATGTTAGAAATAGTCTTGGTTACACTCAAAAAGACTATGCCCTACAAGTTTTAGAAGCGCTGGCTGAGCTTGATGCTGAAAAACTGTTGGTCATCAGTAAACAAATTGGGGAGGAAGGCGGGCATTTTCGATATGTGCTTGATGAAATCCTTAGCTACTTACATCAAATTAGCGTAACTCAAGCTATACTAGGGGACCATCCCTTAATTTCCGCATCTTCTTCAGTAAAAGCTTTGAGTAATCAATATACAGCAGAGGATGCTCAATTATTTTATCAAATTGCTTTAAAAGGAAGCCAGGAAATCTCTATTGCCCCTACTATGGCCATTGGCTTTGAAATGACCCTATTGCGGATGTACACTTTTAAACCGTCAACACCAGCAAAACCGTCTTCTCTTGCTTATCAACAAAAGAAAACTAGTGAGCCAAGTGAGATCAAAATATTGACCGCACCAGAAGTTTTCACAACAAGGCCCCCTTTATCAGGTTTGGATGAAAAACTAACACCTGTGAGCACAATTACAGATACCGTTGTGGTATCTCAAGAAACCACTGCATGGTCTGACATTTTATCACAGCTTGCTTTGCAGGGCCTGGCACTGAGTGCTGCCGAAAATGCAGAGTTTCTTAACAAATCGAACGGTCTGGTTGTTTTGCGCGTAGCGAAGGGACATCAATCACTGTTTACACCCTCTGTGTTAAATCGAATAGAACAAGGGTTGTCCAAGTATTATAATGAAAAAATTTCGATAACTCTTAATACTGATCAGGTGGTTTCATCCACCCCCCTAATACACAAACAAACCATTCATAAACAACAGATCGAAAATGCGGAAGCAGCTCTTCAAAACGATCCTTTTTTTCAACAACTTCAGAATGAGTTTTCAGCTGAAGTAGTAAAAAATTCTATTTCATTATTGAAAGATGGCCTATAATGAATTCAGGTTCTGGGTTTTATCACCAGATTTCATTCACCACTAGAAACAGGGGTTCTCATGGATATCAATCAAAATCTTGGTAACTTGATGAAAGAAGCACAAAAAATGCAACAGCGCATGCAAGAAGCTCAAGAACAACTGACTCAATTGGTTGTAGAGGGTAAAGCAGGCGGCAAAATGGTGACAATTAGCATGAATGGTCGTCACGATGTGCTCGGCGTTAAAATCAATCACGCCTTATTAGACGAAGACATTGAAATGTTAGAAGATTTAGTCGCTGCAGCGGTTAATGATGCTGTTCGTCAAGTTGAAAAAGCATCCAAAGACAAAATTAGTCAATTGACAGCTGGATTAAACATTCCAACTGATTTCTTGAAAGAAGGCGACAAATAATTATTTTATGGATGCCTTAACACGTTTGGTAGACGCGCTGCGCTGTCTACCAGGAATTGGACCTAAATCCGCGCAACGAATGGCGTTTCAATTGTTGCAGCATCAACGTCAGCGCGGATTAAATTTAGCGTCCTGCTTAAATGATGCCATGACCAATATTGGCCAATGTTCACGTTGTAATAATTACACTGAACATGATTTGTGCTCGATCTGTAAAAATGCAGCCCGAGACTTATCAACGCTTTGTGTGGTCGAAAATCCGGGCGATGTGGCCGCTATTGAGCAAAGTAGTGCCTACAAAGGTTGCTATTATGTCTTGATGGGTAAAATATCTCCCTTGGATGGCGTTGGTCCTGAAAACATAGGGTTGCCTCAATTAAAAGAGCTCATTATTAAAGAACAAGTGAAAGAGGTGATTCTCGCACTAAGCCCTACCATTGAAGGTCAAACAACCATTCATTTTATTCAAGAGCTTTTACGTCCTTGTGCTATACGAATTAGTCAACTTGCACATGGCATTCCATCCGGAGGTGAATTAGAGTTTCTTGATGGCAATACGATTGGCAGTGCTCTACGAAACCGAGGCGCCTTAACTAATTAATCGACGTTTGTTCGAATTTATAATAAAACGTAACAAGTCGCTTATCATTTGAATATCCAAGCAACAACATGATCACCTTTTGTTAGTTGACGTCAATATATCCTTTTAATATCATCCGCCCCCCCTGCACTACGATTCCAATGGAAAGCGGATTTAAAAGGACACACGCATGACACAAATCTTCACCGGTACTGGATTGGGTTTGCACGGCTCATCTTTAGGTCAATTAAGTCACTACGGCCCGAAGAGTTCTGCAAAGCTGGGCCAAGGTGGCCATTCAGTGTATGTGAATGCAGCAAGTGGCAATCTTGTTGTTAAACAATCGGATGTTTTTTTACCCCACGCAAGCGTTAGTCTAGATTTATTTCAAAGCTACAATTCTTTGCATTCAGGCGCGTGGCGCTTTAGTACGGACACCAACTTAGTGTTTGAAGGGAAAGCCAACTCACTCAACTCCACCGTCAAGCGAACGAATGAAGACGGCCACATCACTTGTTTCACGTATGACACCAATCAAAAAGCTTATATTGCAGACGATAGCAACTTGGCTAAACTGATATTTAATGACGCTTACTGGACTTATCAAGATCCCAGCACTCAAGCCACCTGTCATTACAATACTGATGGTCAACTAACACACATCAGCGATCATAATGGCCACACATTAAATTTTACGTATCAAAATGGTCATCTCGTCAATATCAAAGACAGCACTGGCAGACAAGGCATCACGTGGTCATTCCAACAAGACATACTGCATGAAGTCACTTTTCAAACCGACGGTCAAACTATACATCAGCTGCATTATGATTATGATACTCACCATCGATTAAACCGAGTAACTCGTGATTTAGGTGATGGAACAAGATATTGGACTGTTTATGATTATGTCGGAGACTCCAGCTTAATCAGTGACCTTCGCGAATCTGATGGCACTCATTTGCACATTGATTATGATACAGAAGGACGAATAAAGCGCCTCACCGATGCTGAAGGACGCACCACATCCTACGACTATTTGTTTGAAAAAACAGTCATCACTGATGAATTAGGTAAAAACTGGGCTTATCATTACGATGCACAAGCACGGCTTACAGGCATTGATGGACCGGAAGAATATCGGATTCGTTATCATTATGAAGGCAAGCACCTTGACGCCATTACACAAGGCAATCAACACTGGACTTTTATCTACAATGACGCAGGCGATTGCATTCGGATGGACTCGCCGACGGGTGAGGTGGTGCTGCGCACTTACGATGTAGATCATCATGTATTGAAAGAAACACGTTATCAGATCTTTGATGGTCAGCATCAGCCTGCCTTACCGAGCACGTCTTACTCTGTTTATGATAAAGAGGGTCATTTACGCTTTGACATAGCAGCCGATGGTGTAGTCACCGAACATCGATATGATACAAATGGTTATCGCATCAGTAGCCGCTCTTACCTGCAAGGACGTTATTCCAGTCAAAGTAGTTCGCTTGATGAGTTGATCGGTTGGAGTCAGCTGCAAATTCAGCAAGCCATTAGTCTAATAGAATACAAATACGACTGGCGAGGCTGTTTAAGTGAAGAAATACGCTATACGGAAATTAGTGCATCAGGTGAAGGCCTCTCTACCCAAGATACTTTGCACGCATACAGTCAATATGACGCTGCGGGCCGTCTAATCCAACAGTCAAGTATTACTCCTAACGGGTTAACCACAACGCATTATCTTTACGATGCCCTTGGTCGATTAATCAAAACCATCGACAATCAACAAAACACACAAACTATTGAATATGATGATGCGCATCAACGGATCCTGAAAACTGATGCATGCGGCCTGAAAACTTTATTTATCTATGATAAAAGCGGCTTGTTACTGAGTACACAGCAATTCGACGCCACGCACGATTATGGAACTAAATCTTATGGCTATGATGCAGCAGGTCATTTAATCGCTGAAACAAATGTCGCTGGCAAAACACATTATTTATTGTATGACGCGCGCGGTCGACTCAAAGCGGATGTTTCATTCAATGGCAATGTAACAGAATACCGCTATGACAACGAAGATCGCTGTATTCAAACGATTCAATATCAACAACTCATCCACATCAACACCCCAGCAGCCTATGAAACGATTAAGCCCACAGCAAGCCAGCAAGATCGCATTAGCCAAGTAATTTATAACCAATACAATCAAGTAGCCTATCTTGTCAATGCAGAGGGTGCCGTAATTGCCGTCCATTACGATGCTCAAGGACGACTAACCACTAAAACCGCTTACGCGAATCGGTTGACTCATTTTCAGCCCGAAAAAACGTTGACCTATGAAGAGATCGCATTAACTCCAAGTGCTGACGACCGAAGCGTAACATATTACTATGATGTCAATGGTCGTTTGCAGGCTGAAATCAATGGAGAAGGATTTGCTACGGCCTATCGTTATAATACACAGGGTCATATAATTGAATCTCGACGCTTTGCCAATAAAGGTGCGTTGATACGGTCTGGCGAATGGATTCACGATGCCCCGTCAACAAACGATGCAAAAGACATTCGGACTTACTGTTTATATAATGCGGCAGGATTAAAAATTGCTGACATTGATGCTGAACGGTATCTGACAGAATACGTCTATGATAATCAGGGTTTACTGATCAGCAAAATAGGCTCTTCCCAACAGCTGGAAGCAGATTTAATCATTGATAGCACAATGACGTTAAACTCGATTCGTCCTAATACGCATTATAACGATCATCGAACCACCTACGTTTACAACGATTTAAATCAATTGGTCGAAGAATACACCCCCTCAGGATTAATAATCACCTACCGCTATAATACCGCAGGACAAGTCATCAACGAAACTAGAACCGATAGCCGAACTAATGATGTCCGCAGCCAACACTATCGTTATGATGCCCTTGGACGAATCACACAGAGCCTTGATGCAAAAGGTGCTGCGCTATTAGCACAAATCCATCCCAGCAATCCGACTGATATTGAGACCGTGTGGCAACAACATAGCATTCACTTTTTGTACGATTCCTCCGGACACCTCATCAGCAAAACCAATGCGCTCAATGAAACCACTCACTATCTATATAATGATGCTGGCTTATTGAATTACACCATAAACGCGACCGGCGCTATCACAGAAACCCGATACAATAGTTTTCAACAAATAGAAACAACCGTTCGTTATAGCGCTTATTTTCCAATCGAGACAGGTATCAATTTAAGTGCCCTCCAAATATTCACACAGCAACAGGCTAATTCAGCAGTTGATGAAGTCACGCACTACGAATACAACGCTTTAGGACTGCTTGTGAGCCAACATAACGAGGGCGGTGGCACACAAAATACGACTTACAATGCATTTGGTGAACGTGAAACAACGCTTGATCACAGTAGTACGACTCTCGACAATCTGACCCATTATCAATATGACCACCGAGGGTTGTTGCGTCAACGCATTGAAGATTTTGGAGGCATCAACAAATCATTCAATCTTCAATATGATGCATTTAGTCGCGTTGAACAACAATGGGATGGGCAGCATCATCTAACAACCTATGTTAGAAATAAACGAGGAGAGCTGATTCGCCTCGGTAATCAAGATAATGAACTTAAATCCATGGAATATGATGCCTTTGGTCGGTTGTTAAGCGTCCGAGATAAAACCCGTCTGCGTTATACTTACAATGATCAACTCAATACCTTAACGCTCGAGTACGAAGGCACCTCCTCCAGCGTGATGACCCAATTCAATGCTTTTGGTGACACGCTTGCGATAACAGATGGCAACCAACAAACCACACGGTATCAATACGACGCGCAGGCTCAACTGCGTCATGTAGACGGCCCAGAAAACACGACAATTGACTATACCTATGATGAAGCTGGACGGTTATTGCTACAGCAAGATGCCGGTGGTCACGTGCGTCGTTTTACCTATGATGCAGCTGGTCGCGTCCTCACTCAAACCATAGATCCCGATGGATTGAATATCACAACCTCCTATCAATACGATGCCATCGGCCGCCAATTGCAAGTGATCGATGCTGGTCGATGCACACAATTTAGTTATGATAATCAGGGCCATTTAATTCAAACACGCCAAGATCCGAATGGCCTGAATCTCGTAACCACGTTTCGTTACAATGATTTAGGACAATTAATTTACGAATCTCATCTCAATCCACAAGGCCAAGATCAGATCACAACCTACACCCGAGATGCGCTGGGACGTTGCTTGACTCGCACACTCGATCCAGATGGACTAGGTCTTACCACCCGCTACACCTACGATCAGAACGACAACATCATTCAACAATGCGATCCGAATCAGAACGTCACTCACTACATTTATGATCGCAACAACCGTGTTCGCTATCGTGTTGATGCTGACGGACGAGTGATTGAACACTGTTATGATAAGCAAGGCAATGAAACTAAAACAACAGCCTATGCCCAACGAATTCCCCTTGCAAGCGCTTATGACGAAGCACTAATCACTCAACTGATCCATCCCAATGACAAAGCGGATCATCACCAGTTTTTTGTCTATGATCAACACAGTCGAAAAATACGCTCTTATGATGGCTTAGGTTATGCCACGGAATATCGTTATGACGCCAATAACAATCTTATCGCCATTAAGAACTATGATATGCCCTGCTCATTGAGCTGTCTAACCAACGGGATCAATCCTCTTCCAGAAACACAAGGTCATGCTCGACAAACACAATTTATTTATGATGGATTAAATCAGGTCCGTTTCCAGATTAATCCCCAGGGGCTAGTCACAGAGTTTTGTTATAATTTAGCCGGTCAACGCATTGAGCAAATTCGTTATAGCCATCCATTAACCGACAAAAATAATGCCGTCACACTAGATACAATTCAAACGACACTACAACAAAACGCTGAACAAGACCAAGCGATTAAATACGCCTATGACAATGCCGACAGACTCATACTCCAAGCGAGTAGCAAAGGCAGCATCACATCTTATGAATACGACGCAGCAGGCAATCAAACCGCAAGTCATCAATATGCGACTCAATTAAGTGCAACGCAGCTGCTCGACTCAGACTGGACGAAACACATCCAAACATCTTCAGACGATCGCATCACGCGTGCAGTTTACGATGCGGCAGGCCGAGCCATCTTTCGCATCAGCCCATCAGGTCACGTCGTTGAGCGCGGTTATGATGCGGTTGGGAATGTGCTATTTGAACGTGCAAATGAAACCCGCGTCACACAATTTGGATACGACGCCATCGGCCGATTATTAACTCAAACCGATGCAACACAACAGACCACTCGCTTCACGTATGACAAAAACAACAACGTCGCAACCAAAACCGAAGCAAACAACGCCGAATGGCGCTATCACTACAATGCAGCTAACCAGGTAATAGAAACTATCTCGCCTATCACAACCATCACTATATTCAAAATTGACCGATGGCATGAAGAAACTCGCGAAATCATCACAAGACATGAATATGATGCCTTTGGAAACCTCATCCGGCAGATTCGCGATGCCGGTGGCATGAATCAAACCATTCAATACACGTTTGATGCAAACAATCGAAAAATTGAAACCATCTACCCAGATGTGGCCATCAACAACGCTAGTCAGCGCGCGAGCAACGAGCGCCAAGAAGTGATTAAAACCCTGATAGAATCATCAGTTTATAATGCATTTGGAGAGGTTATCGAACAGCGCGATCGGGCGGGCTATTCGCACCATTTTGCCTATGATGACCTTGGGCAACAGATTTTTGCAATCGATGCCCTAGGTGCGGTAACTCATTTTGAATACGATGCCCTTGGACAACTCTGTAAAAAAACCGCCTACGCGACGCGTTTAGACACTCAAGATTATACGACAAAAAACATCGCACTATCGATACAAAACAGCGCTCTCGACCGCCATGAGCATTACGTTTACGATAAAGATCAACGGCTAATAGAGATCCGTAAAGATGCCGTTCGCAGCTACAATCCAAAAACAACGCGGTATGAAACGTTAAGCCCAACAACACGTTTGACGTACAACGCTTTTGGCGACACCCTAACCCAGGCAAGCCTGCGATCGGATACCGAGTGGTCCATCACGACCCATACCTATGATATTGATGGCTTAAAGATCGCGACCTTGGATGCAGAAAATTATCTCACGACCTATCATTACAATAGGTTCGGCTTATTGGATGAAGAAACACAATACGCCACACGTGGTCGCTCCCCTACTTCATCGCCAAAAGATCGAACCATTATTTTGATGTATGACGTGAAAGGCCAGCTCATTGAAAAAACATTAAAAAACGTGGAAGTCTCTCGCCTTATTGGACAAAGCAATCAATATGAAACCATTATCACCGATTTAACCAGTCGCTATGGTTATGATGCCATGGGAAACATGGTGTCTACTACAGACGCCGAAGGCCACACGGCCTATTCGTATTACGATAGCTTAGGTCAACTCGCTGCCAAAGTAGGGATTGAAACACCCCGAGGACGTGCGGCCACAACCTATCGTTTTAATTCGCTCGGCCAACGCGTTCAAAGCCGTCAGTGGGCCAACGGGGCTGATGCGTCTAGCGGGTCGCAATTGATATTAAATCAACTCTCTGGAATGGATATCGTTGTTCGAGACATTTATGATGACAGCGGGCAACGCATTGAAACAATCAACAGTAACGGTCATATCACGCAGTATAGTTATGATGCCAATGGCAATGTAGCGCGCAGCTGGCGGAAGATAAACCCATGGCTTATTTCAGATAAACACTATCACTACGATCATGACAATCGATTGATACAAACCGCCATCATGAACGACAAAGGCCTGCGTACAACCGAAGATGCTCTATACAATACCTTTGGTGAAATCATTAAAAAAGGCGTTGATGGGCATTTTTCAACGCAACTAGATTATGACATCGCAGGACGCACTTGGCGCTCAAATGTGCAGGGGTATTTTCAAATTTATCTTTACGACCTTTGCGATCAAGTGACGCAAGTCTTAACCTCAAGCCATGATAACGAGTCTCATCTCAATGAACTCGGTGTTGACTTATCGAGCTCAACCTACACAGCTGACACCGACTTCTCGCGTGCCCACTCACTCTATGATTTACAACGACACGACAATACCTATGACGCGCTAGGTCATTTAGTCAGTCAAACGCAACGCACTGACACCACATCCGTTGATCCGAATGCATCGATGGTATCCACCTCACAAACGGTTGATCGTTGGGGTAATCTGTTGAGTAGCACCAACGCAAGTGGTTATAGAACACGTTATGACTATAATGCACTCAATGCCCTCACCCAACAAATCTTACCTGAAGTAGCTGTGGTTGATGAACATGGGGTTTCGCACAGACTAGCACCGGTGAATCATTACGCAATCGATCGCCTCGGTCGGACTATCGCCATGACAGACGCCAATGGTCATACTGTCGCTCACGTTTACGATGCCGAAGGCCAGATCACACAAGACATCGACGCACGCGGTCATCATCGTGGTAAAACATACAATCTTCTCGGACAAATGACCACCCAAACCAACGAGCGTGGCGGCATCACTTCATACTCTTATGACGCTCAAAATCGCCTGATCTCAGTGGTCTCTTTACAAACAGCTCAATATTATGAATACGATGGTGCGGATCAGCTCGTTCGTCAAACCGACGCTACGGGTAACATTAACACCTTGATTTACGACGAGCTCGGGCATCTGATTCAAAAAACAAGCCAAAACGCGACTACAACGTATGAATACGACACCGCAGGACACAAAATAGCCGAGCGTGACGCCAACGGCAACACCAACCGTTGGCGCTACGACGAGAATGGACGCATTGCTGAACACACCGATTTAGGGGGGCATCAAACCCATTACACTTACAATAACAACGGACTCATCCTGACCGAGCAATCGAGCTCAGGCAAAGACATTCAATACAGCTATTACAGCGACGGCCGCATGCGCGAGTATCAAGACAAACCTCTACATGAGACCGTAACATTCACCTATGATAGTACGGGTAACATCACCAGCAAATCCATGCAAAACATGGCCGCAGTATTAGGTGAAACCGACCATTACGAGTACGATGAATTGGGACGCATGACCCATATCAAACGTCTAAAAAATGACAAGCCCCAACCGCAAAATCCCAAATTATCCATCGATTATGAATACGATGCTGTTGGCAATATTCGCGACTCGCAAGTCATCGCCAATTTTGCTGAGAACCAAACATCTGCACAAACCGATTACTTTCTTTATGACGAAAACGACCGAAAAATCATCAGTAAAGGCCTGCTCATCAACAATCAAATTACCATCACCAGCACTCAAGGCAGCTCATTATCCTATGATGCAACAGGTAATATCACAGATGCACAACTGTATGAAAAAGGGGTCTATCAACATTACACTTACACGTATAACAAGGATAATTTACTCGAATTCACATATAACAATAATCATCTCATTCAACTCCAACGCTACCAAGCGGGACGTCTGATAGGACAAACACTCTACACTGACGCGAATAAACCCACGCAAAACAACCTGACATATTATCAAAATGGTCGCGTCGTGAAACAAGTCATCACAGATGGGCGTGCAAAACCAGTATGTGAAACGACCTACGAATACGATGCTGTCGGCAACATCACTCAGCTCATCACGCATCAACTCAACCTAATCGAAGCCCATAAATACAATTATGAATTATGGGATGGCTATCTCCAAAAAACGGATGAGCTAACCAAGAGGATTAGGGTAGGTAAGAATAAACACTTTGATGAATTTACTACGACCCTGACCAACATGTATGACGTGAATGGATTACTGACAGTTATTAATCATTCTATATATGGAAATCGTTCACATTATGTTGCAAGCAACCTCGATGGGATGATCACAAAGCGAGAAACCGAAGGTAAAACCAATTATTTGACCCTGGCGGGAAAAACCATTGGAGAAGTTCGTGTGGATTTTTTAAGTAAACAGCACCTAGACCTCTACGACACCAGCCATATCCCGACTATAGAGCAAGACAACCTTGGTGCATACACGCTCAATGCTGGCGACACCCTAGATAGCATTGCTCAACACATCTATGGGGACAGCAGCCTTTGGTATTTAATCGCAGACGCAAACGGCATCACAGATAGAACTGCCCATGCTGGCGAAAAAGGTGGTCCACTGCACGTAGGCCAGCGTCTTAATATTCCATCCGTTGCCAAAGGACAGCACAACACCAACACGTCTGCCACGACAAACCAGAGCCTTAATCAAGTCTTTCGTCAAGGCACCTTAACGCCCGCACCCCCTGGGAATAAACAAAATAACCACGGTTTTTTGAAAACCATTGCCAAGATCACCGTAGTCGTTACAGCTGCCGTAGCCATGGTGATGAGTGCTGGCGCGCTGGCCATATTGGCCGCAGGCACTGGCTTATCCGGCATAGGTCTAGGCACGTTAATATCAACAGGACTCAGTGCGCTAGGAGGTAGCGCATTAACCGGTATTGGAGCCGGTGCCTCGTTAGGCATGACATCCACCGTGGCCGTAGGGTTTGCCGCAGGGTTCACCAGCAGCATAGCCGGGCAAACGGCAGCTAACCTTCTTCATCTTCAAAACGGCATCGACTGGAGGGGCGCCCTATTGTCCAGCTTAGGCACCGCAGCCACCGCAAGTCTCGGCCACTTAATGAATGCATCAGCAGGATACGCCCAATTACGAGATGCTATCGCACGATCATCGCCGCGCTTATTTAACGTGGTCAGCGCCACTGAAATGCTAGAGCGCGACTCGATATCACAAGCCTTAAATTTAGCCCTAAACCACCACCAGCGCTTCGACTGGCTAGAACTAGGTGTGTCCGCCGCAACAGCCGGCATCATGGGCAGTCAAGCCATACAAACCGCTAGTCAAGTGGCCCAGCAAAAAGGCGGTCGACTCAGTGCCTTTGTGATCTCAGAAGCAGAAGCCCTGGCCACGGGTGCGGCAACAGGCCATTACGACGCCCTACAAATTCTACAAGACAATTTAGGAAACGCCCTAAGCGCCAGCCTATTGCAACAACCCCTACCCCCCAATGAACAAGAAGGAACTCAGATTCAAGACACTGACGAAGGCGGCTACTGCCCGATCCCAACGCAAGAAGAAGACGGCGCTTACTCCGCCATCCCCGAAGGAACCTGGGAGCGCTTCCACCGCGAAAGCGAACTACGCAAACATTTAGAACACATGAATGCGCAGTATTTGAATGAGACTTCGGAGAATGAGGGTGTTGTGTTTAATGGTGCTGGCGCATTGGGGGTTTTGGGGGATGTGGCTTATGGTGGGGGGCAAGGGGGAGGCTTGGGGGTTGGGCAGGGGGCTTTGGTATTTTCTTCACAAAATGAGATAAAACAAAGTAATTTTAATTTGATCCAGAATTTGATTTTTAACCATGAGGGCAATATTAGTAATAATTTAAACGATTTTGGAGGTTATACAAACAAGGGAATAACTTTGTCGACATTTGAGTTACACGCACAAAAAGACTTAGGCATAACACCCTCCCTAAATAATTTAAAAAAATTAACAAATGAGCAAGCTGAGATCATTTATAAAAAACATTTTTGGGACCCTTTAAAAGCAGATGATATAAATTCTAAAAGTGTTGCTTATACACTATACGACTTTCATGTGAATGCGCCAAGCCAAGCTGTACAGTTAATGCAAAAAACAGTGAACTCACTGGGTGGTAAATTAATCGTAGACAACAAAATGGGAATAAATACTATAAATGCCATCAATAAGTTAGACTCACATCAGTTATTTGATGCCTATCAAAAGAATCGTATCGATTATTATACTCAAAGGGTTAATACGCTTCCTAGTCAGAAAGTCTTTTTAAATGGGTGGTTGAATCGTGTTAATAGCATTAAATTTGGAGACTAAAAATGTTTAATTTAAAAAAAGGTATTTGTTTCTTGTCCACAATGTATTTCGCACTGTTTACTAACATTGCTAGTGCTGATTTTACAGGGACATGGTGCTGGGATAAAGATAATAATGAAAGTGTGTTTTCTATTGTCATTCATAAAACCAAAGGCATATACAAAGGAGGTTACTACTCTGTTACACAAAGCGGCAACAGAATAGACGACAATGATACTGCGTTTGCTTTTAATACTATGCAAAAAACTGTACAAACAAAAATAAAAGCAGGTATTACTGGTAATATAGGACTGATTCAACTAAAAATACTAAATGACAAAATAATTAACTGGCAAGTTATTCAACACCCCAAGGGAGAAATGTTCGTCCCCAAAGCAGCCTTGTTACATAGATGCAATTAAATCAACTCATTAAAATATCACACATAGCCATGCAGGGCAAGATCGTCTGAATCATGGCTGACGCCATAATTCAGACGATCTGTATATTGTAGGGATCGACAAACGACATCAGACATGATCAAATGTTCCTTTTTTACAGGGGGCATTATGCAAGCGGACTTGTTATAACACTTTAAGACATTGAAAGATCCACGAATTGATAGAACTAAACGTTATCCTTTGATTGAGATTATTTTTTTGATCATCAGTGCAACGATTTCCGGATGTGACGGTTGGAAATCCATCAGAGATTTCGGCGTACTAAAGTTAGAGTGGTTGCGTCAATTTCTACCTTACGAGAACGGTATTCCTGTGGATGACACAATAGCGAGACTCATGAGGAAGCTGAATAATAAGCAGTTTGCAAGTTGCTTTACGCGTTGGATTCAAGCCGTGACAGAGAAAACGAGCGGAGATGTCATTGCCATTGATGGAAAAACATTGCGGCGTAGTTTTAACACAGGCGACGGAATGACAGCAATCCATATGTTAAGCGCTTGGAGTAGTGCTAACGGTGTCGTGCTGGGACAAGAAAAAACAGCTGAAAAAAGTTACGAGATAACAGCCATTCCAGAGTTACTAAACAGTCTGGCTATTAAAGGCTGCATTGTTACTATTGATGCTATGGGCTGTCAGAAAGATATTGCTGAGCAAAGTGTAAAAAAACAAGGCGATTACTTGCTTGCACTAAAGGGTAATCAGGGAAATTTTCATGAGAAAGTTGTGTCATTTTTAACATTCGCAAAAGAGGCCAAATTTAAAAATGTTGAGCATGATTTCCATGAAGAGATTGATGCCGGACATGGGCGTGTAGAGACCCGACGTGCCTATGCCATTGATTTTAAAAAATGTAAAAAACATATGCCAGAAGCCATGAAGTGGAAAAAACTAACCAGTGTAATCATGGTAGAGAGCATTCGGGAAGGCCGTGATTTTAAAACCATTGATACACGCTTCTACATCAGTTCATGTAAGGCATCCGCTCAACCCCTTCTAAATGTCAGCCGTAAGCATTGGGGTGTCGAAAACTCGTTGCATTGGGCCTTAGATATTACTTTTCGTGAGGATAAGTCCAGAATTAGAAAAGAGGCTGCGCCAGAAAATTATGCTATTTTCAGACATATCGCGCTCAATATTATTCGGCGTGATACATCTATCGATGCCAGTATTAAACATAAGAAACATATGGCCGCCCTTAATGATGATGTGCGTACAACCCTTATAAAAGGATTAATTTAAGACGCAGTTGCCCTGTGGTGAAGCTGGAGGTCAAAGCCGAGACTCTTGGATTGCTGTAGGAAATGTTATAAATAACAGAGTTGGTTATAGAGAGTGGACCAGATATAAAACACAAACGGCTATTATTGAAAACACAGGTTTTGATGCTTATTCACAAAAAACAATTCAATATGAAAACGCATACAAATCTCTATCTTCTGGAAAAATAAATTCGCATTTAACAGAAATGATACATGTTGTCGCACCAGTTTACTTAGGGTTAACAGAAGACACAACAAATGGGGCAGTTTTATATTACAGTCCCAAAACACAAGCGGCATTAGCTGACCGAAGTTCCGGTGGATATAAAAAAACACCGGGCTGGAGATGGCATGAGCTTACTAGAACATATCCCCTTGGAGTCAAGCATGATGATTTTGCGTTTTATAAATACAAGTAAACGTATATTCATAAATATATTTATTATATTAATAGGTTCTTTTTTAAGTTGTGAAACTTATTCGGAAGAGACACACTCATTTAATTTACCGAGTCAAGCTGGCCAAATTCTCTGGAGATGCAATCAGGGCCTATGCAACACCTATTTAAAGTTAAAAAACAATGACAAGGTGGTAATAGCAGAAAACAGCTCACCGCCTTCTGTTGCATCGCTTGATGAAAATCTTATTAGTATATTTTTTAGTTGTGGGTCTCCTTGTAACTATACAAAATACTATAATATAAAAAAAGGTATTTCTCGTCCGTTTGAGTTTGCAGTTGCTGTAGATACAAAACGAAAAATTGTTATCCTAGCAAAAAAAAATAACCTCGTGGCCTATAATATGTTCACTGATATTAAAAAACCCTTATTTAGTATTAAAAGGAATTGGGCTCCAACCGTGGCATTGTATAGTGATATAATTGAAGCAAAATTCATTAAAGGTGCGTTGTATATAAAGTACCTTGAGGGAGATAGGTATTTCGAAAAGGAAGAGGTTATTCATAATTTGCATGGCAAAGTGTAAATAACATGACGAACAAAATAGCCAAACCAACAAAAACTGACAACAAAAATTTTTTTACTAGAATCAAATAAAGGACATATTCACATAAGGTAAATATCATGAACGTACAATTCAGGTTTATCAGCTTTACTTTTAGTGTTTTTTTATTACTTACTGAAAAGGTCAGATAAGGAAAATATAAATGCATGTTTTTTTAAAGAAACTGTTAATCTGTTGTCTTTTAATACTCATACAGACAAATGCCATAAGTCAATCATTACATTCTTGTAAAACTGCAAAACTCATTGTTTCTAAATTTGTTACTAGTAAAAAAAATGAAGACTGGGACAAAATTGAAGCTAAAGTTTACAATTTTCAACATTGCAAATGTGAGATGGCTCCGGTCTTTTATTACATATATCGAATGCACGCGCTTCTTCCGAACAGTCAAGCTTTACAAGGTAAATCGCCAGATGATTTTATTACCAATCAAAAATTCAACATGCAAAAACAAAAGCAAATATTACTCAAATGTAATGTGGAACTATATTTACCATTAATTAATACCATGTCTATACAACGGTTTGATTCAGAAATTAGAGAGTCCGCGAAAGAGCTACAAAGAGAACTGAAGCCCTAAATGACTAGCACACACCAAGGGTTTCGAAGTAATGTAGCCAGCGATTAATTAATCGCTGGCGAAAAAGGCAGCACACTCCACGTAGACAAGCGTATAAATATTCCCTAGATTGCCAAAGGACAGCACAACACCAACACGTCTGCCACGACGAACCAAAGTATTGATCAAGTATTTCGCCAAGGAACCTGGGAACGCTTGTATGCGTTTAATTAATGGTGCTGGCGCGCTGGGGGTTTTGGGGGATGTGGCTTATGGTGAGGGGCAAGGGGGAGGTTTGGGGGTTGGGCAGGGGGCTTTGAAAGAAAATACAGCTACTTTAACTATTTTTAATAGAAATGAAAACAAAACAACAAACATTTCTCTTGAATTAAACTTGGATAAAATCAATCCCAAAATACGTTATATTGCCAAATTATATCCATCTGCGTATGCAGCTTCACAAAAATCAGGATTGTCTTTAGAGCTCATGCTAGCACAAGGTGCCCAAGAAACGGGCTGGGGAGAGAGTGTTCTTTCTGGTACAAATAATATGTTTAATATAAAAAAAGGGGTGGACTGGAATGGTCCCGTCAAAGTGGTTACAGGTGCGCTCGAATATGATAAAAATGGCGCGACATATTATGAGCGTAGTGAATTTCGCGTTTATAAAAATATAGAGGCAAGTGTGCAAGACAGGATTGATTTTTTATCAAAAAATAAAAGATATAAGGAGTTGTTTTCATCTAATATAAAAGGAAGTACTGTTAAAGAAGCACATGTCCTGCAAAAAGCACATTACGCGGGAAACAATCAAAGCTACGCATCAACATTAATTCAAGTGGCTACTGGTCCGACAATGAAAAATGCTCTAAATTTTGCGAGAAAATATTATGGTTATTAAACTAATTAAAGCTTCTGCTGTAGTATTATTATGCTCCTACCTCAATACAGCTAAAGCTACTGATAAAATTTTAGTTGAGCGCTACGAAGAATGGAGCCATCCTGTTCTTTCTGTGTTCAAAAAGTACGGGGTGACTCTGTACAAGATATCTTATTCAATTGACGGAAAATACCCAACCTTTTATGCTAAATTTAAATATTCTCCTGATCCAAGCGCACCCGACGCAGGTACATTTCATAAGGTGTATTTTGATACATTAAAAGCCAACTCTTTTTTTCCTTACTCACTTATTGATAAAGAAGATAATATCCGTATAAATGTTGGATGGAAGAATAAAGAAAAAAATATAATGAGCGTGGATATCGAAAATTTGTTATCTGCTAGTGAGAAAAAAGATGGGGCAAAATTTGACACTCATCATAAATGAACTACAATTAATCGTAATGTTAATTATTAACAAAAGGATGTTTAATTGCTGCCAGTAAACCGGGAGCCGCCATGGATTTATCAATAGGTTGTTTGGGTAACTTGGCTACCCGCATGGTATCAACACTTTTTTTGTTGATTATTTCTCAAACCGCTATTTCTTCTATGTTTGAGGGAAACTGTGGCGAAAATACTTTTCAAGTTAAAATATTGAACGGTTCTGATTTATATGACAGAAAATTCGAACTTTATTATAAAGAAAAAAATAAGAAACATCGATTGCTTTATCAAACCGATTCTGGTGTGTTTTTTCACATTTCTTGCCTAAAAAATAAGCAAGAAATGCCTGTGATATTATTTCAAGAGCATTGCTTCGGAAATGGTTGTCCAGAAGCTGTATATGGTGTAGTGGATCCCTCAACAAAAAAATTACTTCTAAACCCATCGGATTCACCAAAGGGAAATATTAAGAAGGTCAAAAAATTATTAGGCTACTTTCCTCCATTTTTAGGTGAAGGCGACGGGGTATCTTTTTGCTGCTCGAAAGCCCAAAATAAAACTCAAAAATAACTTGATTATGCCCTATCCAAAAAACTAGGCTCTTAATGACAATAAACCAACGATACAAATCAATTTACAAGAATAATGAAAAATTTTGCACGATGAAGCTGAACGCCTAAGGCAATACTGTACTTATGAACATGATATTCGCGTAATCATAATTAGTGACATTGCTAGTGCTGATTTTACAGGGACATGGTGCTGGGATAAAGATAATAAGGAATCACGTAGATTGATATATTGAAACTATGGCGCCAGGTAAACTTGTTCTTCAATAGAACATTCTGCTAGCCTTTTTTGCGTAAAAATGATAGCCTCACTGTTCTTTAATTAATCCAATTAGGTGTTGTATGAAAAAGACCATTGCAGCTCTTGTTAGCGTGAGCTTATTGTCCGGATGCGCTACTGTTATTAACGGCCCAAATCAAAGCATTACAGTATCAACACCACCTACTAAAGATGCGCAATGCTCGTTGGAAAACGACAAGGGTAAATGGCAAATTAATACTACGCCCAGTACGGTTGTTGTTCGACGTAGTGATAAAAATTTATTGGTCACGTGCAAAACAGGCGCTTTCGATAAAACATCGCAATCCATAAAATCCGAACAGTCGATGATTGTTTATGCCAATTTCCTATTTACAGGGCCCGTGGGTGGATTTATTGATAGAAACAATGGCTCGGCTTATGAATATCCATCAGAAATCCGCATTCCGTTAAAGGTTGCGTAAAGACGATCGGATCCTTAGTTTAGCTGCTTCAGGGAACACAAATGATGTGGCCGTGATAACAGAATCTCAAGGACTCATGTTTTTCACCCCTAAGGGAATAAAAGAACGCCCTAATAAAACCGAATCTAACATTAAGAGGCCAATACTGTCTTGTATGGGTGCCTGTTGAAATGTATGGTTTAAATTGTTATGTTAAATAAGAGAGTAGCTGCTGACTTAAGGGGCGGGCATTTACACCGGAGATCTAATTTAAAGGAGTTTTTGAATGACGTACAAAAAAATAATTTGTCCATTAGTATTAGGAATAACCAGCTCACTACCTGTTCATGCGGGTGCAATGGGTGCTGAATATACCGGGCCTTCTTACAAAGGCATTTATGTAGAAGCCAATGTTGGGTATGCAAACCATCCTTGGACTAACGATAGAACACCGACTTCGGGTTTAGAAAATCAACTGGGTGTGTTGGTCAAGACATCTAATATGAACGGCGGAGCCATTGGTGGTGCTGATATTGGATATCAGTTTACCCCTCATATTGCACTTGAAGGTGGCTGGTTCTATATCCCTAAAACCAGTTATAACCGCTATAGAACCGTGGAACTGCCAGTAGCCCAGACAACGTTTACACTACCTGAAGGGACGCAAGTCAACATCAATTCTGGAGTTGCCTACCTTGCGTTCAAAGGCATCATTCCAATTCACGAACAGTTTAATGCGTTTGCGAAACTTGGAGCCGCCTATACGTACAATAGCACCAATGTTAATTTACCGGCTTCTTTAGTGAACTCACCGACTGTGTATACAACTGACCACTCAAATTATTGGAATCCGTTATTAGGATTCGGCTTGCAGTATGCAACGATGAACAATTGGTTATTCAACGTTCAATATAACTACGTGCCCGCTTATCGCCAAGCCTCTTCTAATCACTTTATTACCCCATCAATTCAAACCGTCACCTTTGGTTTGGGGTATAAATTTGCTACATTATAAGAGTTTTTGTCACTTTAATTAGTAGGTTGGGTCTCGGCCCAACCAGTGAACACACCCAGCGCATTTCATTGTTGTTTTCTAGAAAACACGGGAGCATAAATGATTTTTGTCATGATTGCAGGCGCCTCAGGATCCGGAAAGACTTTTTTTTCTGAAGAATTATTAGAACAACTCACAAGGACTTCACGTTCTTGTCAATTGATCAATCTCGATAATTATTATAAAGAACGAGATGTGCAGCGTTATCCAGATATTGATTTATTTCGTCTCAAACCCGACGCTTATTTACCAACAAATTTAAACCTGCAACATTTACGCGATGATCTGACATTACTGGCAGAAGGCCAATCGATTTATCAAAAAGAATTCATTTTTTCAACCAACTTATATAAAAAAAATGATCAGGGAGAGTGCGTTGTTAAAAAAATAGATCCCTCGGATATTGTCATTATTGAAGGGCTGTTTGCGCAACATTTTGCCCATGTCTATTTACCCATGGAGTATCCAAGAATTAGTGTAAATATTGCCAGCAGCAGTTATCAACATCTCATTGAAACTCGCATAACACGTGACACAGCACCCGCTCCTCTCGGACGGCAAATAACTCGAGAACAAGTTATTAACAATGAATACCATTTCGTGGGCCCAGTGTTTTTTCAATACACGGCAAAACATGCTTCAGGCTCGGATGTCTATGTTCTTAATGATCATGATAATCTACATCACAACAGCTTTGATCAAAGCATTCAGGACGTGATAGAACAAATTAATATGATACAAAATGCGCTGGCATCAAATTCATATTGGCCAAAATCAAAACCACGTGATGCATTAGAAATCGCACGAGAAAGCATCGCGCTTGCAAAAAAGGCACAAATCCCTCATCCAAAACATGATCTGATTAAAGAGCGGCAACTCAGGTCTAAAACATTTGGCCCATTTTTTAAATCACCGGTGATGGAAGAAGCCAGAGAGCCATTATATGGGCCTCACTCACCACATGATGCTGAATGTAGCGAAAGCCTAATGGAGTATTTCTGATTTATGGCGTGTTGTATTTAGACCTTGGGAAGATGAATTGTCAGCACGCTAGACTCCAGATACTACCGACTTAATAATTTCTTAATTTAAATATGTAAAATGGAACTAACTAATGACTAGGGTAAATTCAAATGATTACAATTGAAGACATTAAACGCGTTTTATTTTCCACGGAGCCTGAGCAGCGCGCCTTGATTCAAGCATTGGGCCTTCAAAACAACGATATTGACAGAGCATTGTATTCCTTGTTTTTTGAAGTCGGCGAATATAAGTTACAAAAAACACTGGCTCCTTTTCTAAGAGCCAGAGCGATAAAACACATTAGAGAGTCAGAAAAGTTTATTTCTTTTAGACAGCAGTATATAAATAATGAAGGTGATGAGGAATTTGAGCTATATTTGACGCGTCAAGGCCAAAATGCTATTTACGGTGCAGATGAGGAAGCCGTTGCTCTAGCTGATCTATTTAACGTATCACTGCAGGTTACTATCACAAGCCCTCGATTTGAATATATCAGTCACTATGCAGGAGCTGAACAACCTAGATTTTATCTTTACAATATACCTAATCAGCATTGGTATATCTATACGGATGACCCCAGTGAAACACTTGGGGACGGAAATTGTTTGTACAATTCTTTCGCTCAGATATTACGTAACCATCTCTTGGAATCACGATACCAACCGGGTCAAGATGATCTATCGGACGTTTTTCTAAATCATATGAGAACCTATCAATATCAAGATCTATTACGGTCAAGCTTTGATGAATTACCTCGTCTGTCACTTCAAGAAATTGCGGATAAACTGCTTGCTCTGTCTAAAAACGACACCTCAGATCATCTTTGCGCTTTAAAAATGGCAGAGGAAGATGAGTCTCAAGCAAGACAGCAACTGGCTTTATCAAAAGCATACAATAGATTGCAGAAAACCATTGCCAACATGAACACATATGGAGAAAAGTTGAAAAGAGAAGGCGAACCTCACAAAGGAGAGACTCTGGTTGAATTGTCAAAAAAACTCGAGCAGACAGCGGAAGATAATTTGAGTCAATTGAACTCAGATAACTTTCCTGCATTCAAACAGCAATTTTCAACATTACTTCATAGCGAAGATGCAACGCTAAGCCAATACCGCCCAGCAATGAACACTATTTTCGCAAACATTCTGTTAGCACTCACGGGAATAGGTCTCTTGTTGATAGCTGGAAAACTAATTCATTCGCAATTCACTGAAGGTCGTGCTTTATTCTTTTACCAAAAGGAAAAAACAACGAGTGAAAACAAAGTGTTGTGCGTGGAACGTGAATTAACAATGATGGAGAACACATATAACCCTGAAAGTATGTCACTCTGAGCGTAGGTTGGGCCTTGGCCCAATGGCGCTTCCAAGAGGCGCCTATTTTTTTAACAATTCATAAGCAAGCACTTTTCTTGTTCACTTTTTCTGTTGTAATTTGCGGTATTTTATTTTAACTCGATGATTTCATGCTGAAATCAGTTTCCA
>CANJSM010000029.1 GCA_947477015.1 Legionellaceae bacterium | reverse complement strand
CATGCATCGTGCCACCTCATCAAAATTTGAATGTGGCATTTGATCTTATTTCTTACTCTTCGTCAAATAAAACGAAATCTAATAGCTAGATTGTTGGGCCAAGGCCCAACCTACGGCAGGTTGATCAAATTTTAATGCGACAGCCGTGGTTTATATCTAAGAATCAGTGGCAAGCAGAGGTTTTTTCAGGCAAACTTTTAGCATGAGCCATGGAAAGATCAACGGAGTGAAATATGTTTAGCGTAGTCAATGGATGTATGGTTATATTTTATGTGTCTTTGCTTATAGCGAAGCAAGCGTCTATTCGCGTGTGGGCAATAGGCTATGCAGTTATAGCGTTGTTGTTTACCTGTTTTGGTTCGCCTTCGCTTAGTTCACTCGTTCTGGTTTGGGCGCTCTTCGCGGTGTTTGTTGCCGGTGCAATCACGCCATTGCGTCGCATATTGCTGTCTCGATGTTTGTTTAAGGTCGTGAGTAGGGCTTTGCCCAAAATGTCTGTCACTGAACGTGAGGCACTCGAGGCAGGGACTGTTAGTTGGGAAGGGGATCTATTTACTGGTTCACCTGATTTTAGCCTTTTAAGAAGTGCTCCGGTTGTTGAATTGACCGTTGAAGAACAAGCATTTTTAGATGGGCCAGTTAACGCATTGTGTCGAATGATCGATGAGTGGGACATTACCCATCAACGCACGGATTTGCCACCTGAAGTCTGGGCTTTTATAAAAGAACAGGGTTTTTTAGGCATGGTTATTCCGCCTAACTACGGTGGCCTCGGTTTTTCAGCTACAGCACAAGTGGCAGTATTAACAAAACTCTATGCTCGTTCTGTTGCGGCGGCCACTACAGTGGCTGTGCCTAATTCATTAGGCCCGGCTGAATTGTTGCTAAAATACGGCACCGATGAACAAAAAAACTATTACTTGCCTCGTTTGGCTGATGGTCGCGAGATGCCTTGTTTTGCTTTGACTGGACCCAATGCAGGCTCAGATGCGGCCTCCATTCCTGATACAGGGATTGTTTGCCGTCAGATGATTGATGGTGAAGAAGTATTAGGGATGCGTTTAACATGGAATAAACGCTATATTACATTATGCCCTGCGGCAACCCTTTTGGGCTTGGCATTTAGGCTGTTTGACCCGGATAACCTATTAGGAAAGGGCGTTGACATTGGTATTTCCTGTGCTTTGATTCCAGCTGAAACGCCAGGGGTTATTAAAGGGCGTCGTCATTATCCCTTGCATGTTGCTTTTTTAAATGGCCCAACACAGGGCAAGGATGTGTTTGTGCCTATTGATTGCCTCATTGGCGGTGTTGAGATGGCAGGGCAGGGCTGGCGGATGTTGATGGAGTGCTTGAGTGTGGGGCGCGCGCTGTCGTTGCCTTCAAGTGCTGCTGGAGGTGCACAAGTTGCAGCACTTGCAAGTGGTGCGTATGCCCGTGTTCGCAAACAGTTTAATCAGTCCATTGCTCATTTTGAAGGAATTGAGGAGCCATTGGCACGCATTGCGAGTAATGCTTATATTATAGAATCTGGTGTCAGAATGACGGCAGCAGCGATTGATCACGGAGCAAAACCACCGGTTGCTGGTGCTATTATTAAATACCATACCACAGAACTTGCGCGTGCAATTGCTCTGGATGCCATGGATATTCATGGCGGGAAAGGTATTTGTTTAGGCCCCAATAATTATCTGGCCAGTTTTTTTAATAGCATGCCTATTTCTATTACTGTCGAAGGTGCGAATATACTGACACGAAGTTTGATAATTTTCGGTCAGGGTGCTATTCGCTGCCACCCTTATGTGTTTCCAGAAATGGTCAGTGTTCGAGAGAACGATTTGAAGGCTTTTGACAAAGCCGTGTGGGGCCATTTTGAGTTTATTTTATCTAATTTGGTACAATCTATTGTCTTTGGGTTAACCGACGCTCGTCTAACTGCTGCACCAGCAGGAGCTGTTAAACGGTATTACCAGTTATTGCATCGATACAGCAGCGCATTGGCGTTATTGGCTGATTATTCCATGTTGACTTTAGGCGGGCAATTAAAACGCAAAGAAAAATTATCAGCACGACTGGGCGATGTCTTAAGTTATTTATATTTGGTTTCGGCAGTGTTGCTGCGCTTTTATCAAGATGGTGAACCTGAGGCTGATCGTCCTTTGGTTGATTGGAGCTGTCAACAGCTGTTTCACGAGACTGAAATGGCCATTCAATCCGTCATTGCCAACTTGCCTAATCGCTTCATGCGCATGGCATTAAAGTTGATTTTGCAACCTTTTGGCCGTCAGCGCAACAAACCATCGGATCAATTGGGTAAAGAGTTGGCGCGTATTCTCACTGAAGCGAATGAAACACGTTCTCGTATGACCAATGCTGTGTTTACTGAAGCCTTGCCTAACTGTCCGTTAGGACAATTGGAGGATGCATTTCATCAATTGTGCGCCGTTGAAGCATTAGAAAAAAAAGTAGCCTCTGCTGTGAAGAAGGGCATGCTCCATTCGTTAACACTGCTTGAACAAATTAATGAAGCCATCGAACAGGGTGTGTTAAGTCCTGACGAGGGCATGCAATTAAAATCAGCTGAATTGGCAAGACAATCTGTGATTGCTGTGGATGATTTTAGTACCGATGAATTAGCACGACATGATAGTGGCCACTAACCGTTGCCCCGTTATTTCAACGGGGACAGTTTAAAGTGGCTAAATCCTCGTGAGTTGGTGTTTCAGTTTTCGGGGCCGAAAACAATCGTTTTGGGTAGTTTTGCGAAATAGAAGAGGCTGAAGCAGCCTCTTCTATTGTTTGGACCTGAGGGAGTGATTTCAAATAATTCGCTATCTCATCATGCCCGTTTTTTAACGCCAAGCTCAGTAACTCATTTTTAATCTCTGAGGATGAAACGCCTAAATGCAGTCGGGTTTTTAATAGTTTTTGAAACACATGCGCATCGTTTAACAGATAGAGACAAACTGCTGTGTGGCCATTATTGTACGCTTTTCGGAATGGTGCGTTTTGAAAAACAGTGATCTGTCTACGAACGGAATCAACGGAATACAGCAGTTTGACCATGTCTAATGATCCCCGCTCAGCTGCAGTTCGTAAGGCTCTGTTGTTCATGGCTGCTGCATTGTTATGAACCGTTGGATCGTCGAGGAGAATTTTCGCTATGGGAACTGCGTCGTATCGAGCGGCACATCGCAACGGGTAATTGCACGCTGAACTTAAATGATTTCGAATAACGTCATGCTTCATCAATGTGGTTAACATCATCGCGTCATTTTTAACAATCGCTCGAATGGTGAGTTGATTAACTCGTTCTAAAGTATACTGTGCTAGGAGCGTGTTTTGTAACAAATAGTCAACCACGTGGGCTTGATGGTAGCAAACCGCCAAATATAATATCTGATAGAGCTCTTGAACAAAATAAGGCGGAAATTCAAAACCATCTAGGTATTGTTTCAGATCTTCAAGTTGCCCATTCATACTTGCGTCATAAACATCATCTAAATTTAATGGGTTTAAAACAGGGTAAGCATGCCATATTGGAACAACAATCAATGAAGGCATGACCCAATACGGATTAAACAGTGGCTCTACGGGATAGGGTTCGAACTCAAGGTGCGAGGGCAATACATGATTTAATCGCGCATACCTTTCGACCTCAGGTATTTGCAGTAGCATGCTAGTCATGTCATCACACCTGTTTTCAAGCGTAGCGCTGAGCAAACTACACTGCCCAGTTGCTAGTTCGGACAGGATGTCGGATTGAATGTGGTCTAAGGACAGTAACACCATAAAAAGGTCGATATGTTTCTGTTTAATGGTTTCTAATAAATACGCCTTATTAACCGATGCACGAATGTGCGGAAAAGCTAGTAGTTTGTAAACAAAATCTAGATGATTGGTTTCGATAGCAATCATCAAGGCTTGTGTCTCATGTAGATGTTGAACAATCTTAGGGTGAGATAAAAATAAATCGATAGTCTCTAAGTTCCCCACACGACAGACGGCAATAAAAATTTGGTTATCAGCCGTTATTATTGACTGTCTGACTGACTCAAGTTGAAACAAGGCCTCAACCACACTGGGATGATCATTGACGACTGCATCAAACAGGGCCTGATTATCTCTCTCATGAGCGATGCAAGATAAGGCCTTTAGTCGCAGGGCTAGTCGAACAATCGAGCCACGATGAGAGGAGAGGGCTAGTTCAAGAAAATTTCTGGCTTGTTGCGCTTCTAGTTCCATCTCTTTGTTTATACAGGGGAATCTTAACACTTGATTGATCACGCCATAGTTTTTTGTTCTCAGGGCGCTTTCCAATAGACTAGTCGCATGCGGTACCATGTTGTCAAAATAGGTATTTTCTTCACCTTCAGTGTTTCGCAACAACTGTTTTATAACGCGTAATTTAGATTTGTTTTGTTGCACTGATATGACGTCAATCACCTCTTCTATTGAAGGATATACGATAGGTTCTTTTGGCGTATGCGTGTTATTTTCAATGGGTATAGTGACAGCTGGGGATTCGATAATTAAGGTTAGGGCGTGTTGATCATTCATATCTCTCCGTTCCTCTTCTGACGATGAGCGGTCAACATACCCTTTTTGGAAGGCAAATTGAATTCGCTCTGCCTGCAGATTTGATTTAAATCGTTCAACCGCTAGGTGTTGTTGTTCTGTGTCCATATGGTGCCACAACAACGATACCAGTGTGTTGTTTCCAGTGTTAAACGCTAAATCGAGAGGCGTTTTACCATCTTGGTTGCGTGTTTTGAGAATCTGGAGTCTAAGTTTTAGGATATAGTGTTCTGCTAAAATCAAGTTATTGGTTTCGCATATGAGGTGTAGCAATGTTGATTTTTTCGCATCTAAATCAGTGAGTCTTGGTGAGTAAGTGTTGATGAACGCAATCACTTGCTCAGTCATTTGTTGATGAACCAAAACATAAAGCGGTGTTTGTGAAAAAACGTTCACAATATTTGTTGGAAAACGGTGTGTGTTAATCAGTCGGTCCATTATAGTGGTGTTTTCTTTTCCATATAAACAAGCCAAATGCAATAATGACTGTCCATGCTCATCTCGAAAGGCAATGCCCTCGTCAGGCAAGCTGGCGATAAACTCTAACAATGCACCAAAATAAGCTTGGTTTTTTAAATCAAAAGGACGTTTCTTTTCTCGAAGGTATTGGATGCAAATACGAAACGATTGTTCATTGTGAAAGCTCTTGGCAGCAAGATCGAGCAAGCTTTCTGAGTTGTTGTTTTTAGCCATGATATTCAAGTTGTATTGATACAAATACACCTCTAACAAAACAAACTGATTATGCAATACCAGATAATGACCGAGCGTCATCCCATGGTCATTGGTGGCATGAATATCGGCACCTGCATGAAGAAGCATTTCAACAGCCCAAAAATAGCCCTGCTTTGCTGCATATAATAACAGTGTATCGCCCTCATCGGTTCGTTCATCATTTGAAGTTAGCGATCTATATTGAGTGATTAAGGCGGCAACCATTTCTTTTTGAGCATGTTTTAGAGCATAAAACACGGGTGTGTCATCATTGGGGAGAGGAATACTTTCTATAGTGCATTCGGGATGTTTTTTTTGGACACAATCCAGGAACTTAAAGAAATAGTTGCTGTGGCCATATTGTAAGGCATAAGCAAAAGCATTGCGTTGTTCCTTATCTTCGAAAAATAATTCCGATGGTTTAGTGTGATTAATTAGTGTTGCAATAAAGTAATCGGCGTTAGGACCTTGTGTTTTTAATGCATGCATCAGTGGTGTCAAACCATTCTCATCGACGAAGCAGTTTAAATAATAATCACTATGTTTTAGTCGAATCAGTTCAGCTTGAAAAAAACGATCAAAGAGGGGTTGGTCTTGGTAGCGAATGGTTGTTGTTAAGTATGTTTCATTGGCTACTTCGCGATATTTTTTTATAAAATAATCACTGATTTCAGTGTACGTTGAGTGTGAATCGTTTAACCGGATTATCTCGAACAAGGGATGCCCAGCCTTGCTGGTTGGGTTGATTATTTTGACGCCCAAGGTTTCAATAAAAAATGTTAACAAGGGCAATGAGTTACGTCGCATTGCAAAGCAAAGGGCAGCAGAACTGTCTGGCTCGTTGAGCAAGAAATTATCGCCGCACGCCAATAAAAATAGAATCAGCTCTAAAAAAACCGTATTGGTTTTACCATGAAACAAATAAGAAATAACTAACTCACGATGGCGATCGCCACTAGCGGTTTTAACGTCGTTTAGTGCTTGTTGCTTGATTTCCGGGTTATCAATGTGTTGATTAGCCAATTTAAATGCGTTTGAAACAATCGTAACCCAATGATTGTATTCAGTATCGCTATTTGAGAAATAAGGTTTTTCCGGCCATAGATTAGGGTCGATTACATCCTGTGTACTGGGTGGATACGCAGGCTTTATTAGTTTGCGAGGCTTCAGGGCGATGCTTGCGTTTAGTATATCTGTAATGTCTTTTTTTTCGAGAGTATTAGCACGTAGATAGGCGTTTATTTGTTCGAAAAAACAGGGTGGAACGGGTTTGCTCTCACCAAAACTCGCTTGTAGATGAGCTACTTCTCTCAAAGTAAGGAGGATATCTTCTATTGTGAAAGAACTAATGTCTAGTTGTTCCAGTATAGTTAGGACAAACTCTTGATACTGAGTACCTAGTAATCTACCAGCAAGCCGAAATAATTTCAGATGCATGCGGAGTGCTGCGAGCTGTTCGTGATGGATTGGAGTTGAAAGCACTGACTTAAGTAAGCTCAAAAAGTGTTCATGAAGCGATAGGGTTTTAATGGGGAGAGACGTTTTGCCATTGAATACATCACAAAGGCTCAGTGAAACAGTCATGCGCTGTAAAGGGTCGGTTTCCTCTTGCAAAGAGCAATCAACCAAGTCATTCAATACAAACGCTAAAAAATCAGGGGATATGCTATCCGGCGGCGCTCCCTGCATCTGAGTCAAGAGGGTCATTAAATGAGAGAGGCGTAACTGAACAGAAGAGACTTCGCGCAGGAATATCTGCGCTTCGTCAATGGATTGAGTCGCTAATATTTGATCTAACGTTGGCATAATGGCTGTTTGAGTTTAAAAAAACGCTAGTCTACACCATTGATTGACTTTAGCCATGATTACTGCAGTGACTTAAAGAGACCAATAAATACAATGTTCAATGCTTTGCCGTTGTGCTGAAAACAGATTGGGAATATCCATCACTATGGTTGGGTTTTTGCATTTTTTCACAATGTTCTCAAGCCCCATCTCTTGATAAAAATCATGTGCAACGAGAATCACCGCAATCGACAACTCATCTATGTCATCAAAATCCTCAAGAATGACTGTGTTGCCGTATTGATTTAAACTTTTTTGAAGAGGGTCGTGAACGCGGCATTTAAACCCATATTCAGAGAGTTCTTTGATTAATTTAAGAGAAAGACTATTTCTGACATCAACCGTGTTCTCTTTGTATGCAATGCCAAATAATCCAACCGTAATGTTTTCAAGATTGATCTTGTGACTAATAAATAGTTTCACCATGGATTGAACAATAAAACTGGTGATTCCATCGTTGATTTTACGAGCAGTCAAGATCAAATCAGAAGGTACGCTATGACGTTTGGCTTGAAAGGCCAAGTACAGTGGATCTATCGATATACAATGTCCACCTACCAATCCTGGTTTAAAGGGAATAAAGCTCCATTTTGTTTTAGCACCTTCGATAATCTCATGTGTATCCAAATTTAATGCATGCATAATTTGTGTGAACTCATTCATCAATGCAATATTGACGTCCCGTTGAGTATTTTCCAGAATTTTGATTGCTTCAGCAGTTGCGATGTTGGATACCGGATAAACGGTTTGACAGATCATTTCATATGTCTCTTTGACCCGCTGTAATGTTTCGGGGTTTTGTGCGGAAATAATTTTAGGAATATTATATAAAGTATGTTTTTCATCGCATGGGTTAATGCGCTCCGGTGAATAACCTACTTGAAAATCTTCGCCACATTTTAGATGACTGTATTGTTCTAAAATAGGGATGCACACGTCTTCTGTGGTGCCTGGGTATACCGTGGATTCAAAGACGACAATGTCATTTTTTTTGAGTATTGTTGCTAATGCTTTTGATGCGGCAATTAAAGGCTCTAAATCAGGGAGGATATAGAACAGCGCTGGCGTTGCCACAGCAACAATGTAGAACTGAGCATCTTTGATATCATTCAGTTTATCGGTATAAACAAGGGTTGAATGAGTCAAGTCTTTTCGATCAATTAACTGGTTACGATCGCTTTGTTGCTGTAGTTCTCGAATTCTATCTTGATTAATATCATAACCCCATACTTGGTTTTCTTTCGCCAAGGCAGTTGCTAGACCTAATCCAACATAGCCCAATCCAATTATGGCGTAAGTAGTCATATCAATCCTTATAGTTATAACAGCTTATCGGGTATGTCATCCTGAACGCAGTGAGAGCAGTTACAAATTGAGTATAGTAGGGGTTTGAGTTATTGCAACATGAGTTCATAAGCTCATTCAGGTTTTACCGCACAACCGGTAAATCAGACCACTGAGTAGTGTAGTGAGGAGAGCGCATGTCAGCACGCATAGCCCAAGGTTTGTTAAAGCCTTCAGCAGCCAGTTTGATCGTATGACGACCAAACTTTTGGTTAATGCCGTCCAGTACATTCATCAAATCATCTTTTTTATGTAAGCATGCATCGGTTGGTTGATTAAATAGATCTAGCTGTCGGTGGTCCTGGCTAGTTAAATCGTCAAAATACACGCCTACCTTTTTATAGTGAAACCCTGCTTTATAAATCTTAAACAGGCACCGCCGTGCTATGCGTGTGATTAAGCGCAAATCATCTGTTGCCTGCACCAGTTTAAATTGTATTTTATTGTCATATTGGGGTAAATCGCGTCTAAATGGATTGGTACGAACAAACACGGTCAACCGTAATACCTGTAACTGCTGCTGCCTTAATTTCTCATAAGCGCGCGCAACATGGCTGCTCACTGCCTGCGCCAAAGGTTCAAATTGCGTTTGCATGTCACCAAAACTTCTTGATGAGACAATACTCTGATTGGGTGAGGCATCCTGTAGACCACAGCACGAAATACCCTGAAGTTCCATGGCTGTGCGCATTAACATGACATTGAACCGTGACTTGAGGCTACTCAGATCACTTGTCGCCAAATCTGCGGCAGTGTAGATACCCAGTGCCGTAAGTTTTTTGGTCCATTGCCTGCCTACACCCCAAACATCGCCCACGTCAATTTGTTGCAACCAGTCACGCTGCTCATGGATATTGAACACGGGAATATTGAGTTCTTTTTTGCAAACATGGTTGGCTATTTTTGCTAGTGTTTTCGTTTGACCAATGCCAATAGAGGTGGGCATTCCGGTGGCTTTTAAAATCCATGCTTGCAGATCAATGCAAAACTGATTGAGTTTGTGTGCGGGTAGGGTGCTTAAATCAATAAAAGCCTCATCAATGGAATATATTTCAATGTGAGGCCAGCTGCTGTCAATAACACTCATGACACGGTGAGAGATATCTCCATATAGTGCGTAGTTGGAGGAAAACACTTGGACGTGTTGTTGCTGGCATAACGCTTTGATTTTAAAATAAGGCTCGCCCATTTTGATGTTTAATGCCTTGGCTTCATTTGAACGGGCAATCACACAGCCGTCATTATTTGAGAGAACCACAATGGGTTTGTCACGTAAATCAGGTCGAAACAGGCGTTCACAGCTGGCATAAAAATTATTGCAATCAATCAAGGCGTACATCTCTAGCCTGCCGAATGAATAACATGTGTCACGACACCCCAAATAACAAGACTCTGTTCATCGGTGATATCGATGGGTTGGTACTGACTGTTTTCAGGCAATAGTTGAACACGCCCTGCATGGCAAGATAAGCGTTTGACCGTCAACTCCCCATCTACAGCCGCGATGACTATCTTTCCATGTGAAGCCTCTAAGCTTTTATCTACGATGAGCATGTCACCGGACTGAATGCCAGCACCTGTCATTGAGTCGCCAGATGCCATCACAAAAAAAGTAGCGGCAGGGTGCTTGATAAGGTGGGTATTCAAATCAAGGTGGCTTTCGATGTAATCGTCTGCGGGCGATGGAAATCCTGCACGGACATGGCTTGAATACAGCGGGCATGCCCAAGCATTATCGCCTTTTTCAAGGAAGGCCTGAACGGCCGGAATTTTTGAGATGGGAAGTCGGATAGCTTTGGTCGACTCACCCCAAACATTACTGCCTTTGGGGCGGCCTGCCCCTGTTCGTTTGCCCCCATGCGTCATGATGCACCTCATTTGATATGTGTTCACAAATCAAATGATAGGGCATAAAGATGGTTTTGTAAATCAAGCCGACCTGAAATCAATCAAATTCATGTAATTAGAGGGTGCTAAAAGATGTTATTGATGCCAAGCCGATTGTTGATTAAGTTTATAACATGCTCGTGATTTTTAGGCGGGCATACAATTTAACCGAGAACCCCTGTTTCTTGACTTAATACGGTTCGATATGTATATTTAATGTAACAATCATTGAGTGGGATGCTCTGATGACTACAGAACTAAATGTATTATTAACACAACGCGGGCTGATGGATAAGCTCCGCTCTGGTGTGCTGGATTTCAAAAACACTCGATCAAAGACCAAACAAAGTGGTCTGCGAGCCCTTCAAAATAACATAAAAAAACTTTATGAGGTTTGTTTTGACAACTCAGGCGCCCTCGTCAATCTTAAAGAGGATGCTCGTTTTAGCGGCTACCCGGCTTTAAGCGCAACGATATCGGGTATCATGGCATTAAATCCTGCAGAGAGTGACGACGCGCTAAATACCGAAGTGACCGGTCTGCTTAACGCATTGCGCGCGCTAGACCAAGATTGGGTTACCGAGCAAACGAACGAGCAGTTTCTGGAGCTAGATGAGGCTTTCGGTTATTTCAAAAAAAGCGAGCATGTGGAGACGTTAAAAGGCATTTACAACGCGCTTGTAAAGACGTGCCGAGTAGAATTGCATGTATTGGAAGGCAAACAGACGCTAACAGATGATGCAGTGTATCGTTGTGCTTACACGATGATGGCATTATTCATCGATAAAAAACCAACACTTGATCACGTCTATGGCAAAGTGAATAACCTCATCAAAGCACGCAATAAAAAAACCGAACCGCTGAGCGATCTTTTTCTTAATATAAATCTACCCAAGGCCGTAGGTCTTGAAGACAAAAAAGGATGGGTGCAATTCATCATTAATGAAGGTGAACGAGCGCTTCCTTTTTTTAACCAAGCCATCGACATCCAAAAAAAATTAGAAGAATTACGAGCACCACGAGAGAAATCACCCATAACGATTCAACCGGTCATTGAGGCTGCCGCTTGCATCAAGTATGCCCGAGGATATCAAGACCCAGACTTCGCAGCCCTGTGTTATCTGAACGAATCAAAAAAGAATGGTAGTGACTCAAGAAGCCAAGAAGCAGTATTTAATCAATGTTTAGATTACATGAAGTCAGGTTGGCCTAAAAAATACACGGACAACTTACCAGTGCTCACAATACCTTTGGATAATTACTACTGGGTAAAACTGCCCCCAAACGATAAACGCGGTCTTATTTTGGGTGAAATCACGGACTGTTGTCAGTCGATTGGAGGCCTTTCAGATGCTTGCGTGAGGGATGCTGTGAGTTTGGCCGATAATGGGCTCTACGTTATCTTAAAGAAAACCAAAGGCCAGTCACCTGACCCGATAAACCCAGATGGCAGTCTCAATTACGATAATTTTCAAATTATAGGGCAGTCTTACGCATGGAAGAGCACTTCAGGTGCTCTTTGTTTAGACTCATTAGAATGTTTATCCAACAGTATTCCCGACATCAAGTTACAACAATTGGTCTCGAAAGTTGCAATGGAGGCTTTTGAAAAAGACCCGTCCATTACAACAGTGCATGTTGGTCGTGGTGGCAAAACACCACAAGGTTTGTTCCCAGCGACTAGGCATGCGCTAACCATGAAACAGGGTAAAATGTATGGTGACGCGCGCGAGCAATATGTCATTGCAGAAGCGCCCGCTTTATTTTTTTCTAAAAATGAAACACTGATGGCCTCATGGACTACCTATCAAAACGACACAGTAGAGCCTAAATCACTGCTTACATTTTTGCAATCACTCCCCGCAGAAGATCTCCAAGCGGCTTTAATCGCGACGGATGATAATGATCGCACCTTTTTAAGTGCCGCTGTCTGTGGGATCATAGCGTGCTCTGTCGAGGATATATTGAGTTTATATTCTAATAACCAGGCACGTCTTGCAGCGTTAGTCAGGAAAGACTATTTTGGCAAAAACCCTTTGCATCTCGCTGCAAATACCCCTGAGTCACTCAAGATGATTTTAGAGTCATTACCTGAAGCCGCACGACTACAGGCTGTCAGCGAGAAAGATAGGGATGGCCGTACCGTCTTGCATCTTGCTGCAGTTAAACCTGAATTACTCAAGATGGTTTTAGAGTTATTACCTGAAGACGCACGACTCAGGGCAGTCAGCGAGAAAGATAGGGATGGCAAGACCGTCTTGCATCTTGCTGCAAAATACCCTGAATCAATCAAGATGATTTTAGAGTCATTACCTGAAGCCGCAAGACTACAGGCTGTCAGCGAGAAGGATCTGTATGGCGAGACCGTCTTGCATCGTGCTGCAGATAACCTTGAATCACTCAAAATGATTTTGGCGCTTTATCCTGAAGCAGACGCACGACTACAGGCTGTCAGCGAGAAAGATCTGTATGGCGGGACCGCCTTGCATCGTGCTGTAGATAACCTTGAATCACTCAAAATGATTTTGGCGCTTTATCCTGAAGCAGACGCACGACTACAGGCTGTCAGCGAGAAAGATCTGTCTGGCGAGACCGTCTTGCATCGTGCTGCAGCTAAACCTGAATCACTCAAGATGATTTTAGAGTCATTACCTGAAGCCGCACTACTACAGGCTGTCAGCGAGAAGGCTAGGGATGGCTGGACCGTCTTGCATCTTGCTGCAAATACCCCTGAGTCACTCAAAATGATTTTAGAACTTTATCCTGAAGCCGCACGACTAACGGCCGTCAGCGAGAAATATAGGGATGGCGATACCGTCGTGCATCTTGCTGCAAATAACCCTGAATCACTCAAGATGATTTTAGATTTATTACCTGAAGACGCACAACTCAAGGCAATCAGAGAGAAAGATAGTTATGGTCGGACCGTCTTGGATTGCGCTGCAGATAACCCTGAATCACTTAAAATAATCGAGATCATTCAGTGTGAACACAACAAACTGCAGTCTAAAATTTTCAAAGAAAAAATGCAAGATGACCTAAAACCACCACCACAGTTAGACGAGGCAAGTGGTGCGGACAATAGCCCCTAGTACTTCATCTCAATAGCCAACAAATGTGTGCTTAAAAAGCCACGTACGCAATAAAGTCTATGACTCTGCCTAAGACTCAAAAAGCCCTGACATCAAGCAAATTCATGCTGCAGGGCTTCAGCCAGTTGCGGATAATGAAATTCATAGCCTGCTTCAAGGAGGCGCTTAGGCAAGACGCGCTGGCCTTTGAGTAACAGGCTGTCGCCCATTTCACCAAATAATGCACGGATGAGAAAAGCTGGCATGGTTAACAAGAGAGGGCGGTGCATACTAGTCGCCATGACTTGTGCAAATTGTGCCTGACTGACTGGATTGGGTGAGGTGATATTAAACGCGCCGGTTAATTCAGGTTTATTTAACAGAAAAATAATGGCACTGACAATATCGTCCATATGAACCCAAGATATCGTTTGTCGTCCATCGCCAACGATGCTGCCTAGGCATAAATAAAAACTTAGGTTTAATTTTTTTAACATCCCGCCGTTTTTTTTCAAGACAACGCCAAAGCGTAATGTGGTCACGGGCATTCCATATTCCTCTGCGGTTTGCAGCGCTTTTTGCCAGCGTGTACCTATTTCACTTAAATAATCACGCGGTTTTTCAAAGTCTATTGGGGTGTCTTCATCAAAGGACTCAAGATCGCCATTGTCTTGCAAGCCATAAATCCCCACAGCATTGGCACAAAAAAAACGTGGCTTGGCGTTATGGCTGATTGCCCACTGCGTCAGGGTTTCACTGGTGTTCACACGCGAATCGATCAACTGTTTCTTGACTTGCTCAGTCCATCGAGAGTCTGCAATGTTATAGCCACAGAGATTGATTATCACATCATACTCATTGGCATTCAAATTAGACAGTTCTTCCCATGTGCAATTTTTAACATGACAAGAATCATCTCGCTGCAAGCTGGCTTTTTTTCGACCTAGGGCGGTGATGTGGTGATTGGGTGTTAATGCGCGGATAAGTTCTTGTCCAACAAATCCAGAAGCCCCTGCAATCAGAATGTTCATATTAAACCTTGTAAACATAAGTAGTCTTGAAAGTGTAGCAGAAATACGACCTAGAGCATTACTAAAAGGGTAAATGATAAAAGACTAAAACTTGATTAAGCCACTATGGAAGTAGTATTATTAAGCCGCATGATTACACTAAGAACAATTGTGTGCATTAAAACCAAGGACTAAAACTCCTGTGAGTAATAACAAAAGGTATAGTTGATGGACAGATCGTCTAATGATCCACTGCATGGTATTACCCTGCAGACTATTTTAAATAGTTTGTTGAATCGTTATGGCTGGGAAGGTTTGGCGGAAAGAGTGAAGATCAACTGTTTTTATTCCAACCCCTCCATCAATTCAAGCCTTAAATTCCTGCGCAAAACACCATGGGCAAGGACTAAAATTGAAACCCTTTATCTTGATTCCTTGAAAAAATAAAGATTTCTACAATTCATCATTACTGGAGTAATTAACAATATGAAGGATGTCTTTATTAATAAAGAACATGTCGAGCTTTTTAAAATTCTTAAATTTGAAGGTATCGTTTCGAGCGGAGCAGAAGCTAAGAATGTTATAGCTTCGGGCACTGTATTGGTAAACGGCATAATTGAAAAACAGAAAAGAAAAAAAATGGTTGCAGGAGATACGATTGAATTGAATGGTGAAATATTTCGATTAAAGTTGGGTGCTAATTAAGACTTTTCGGCACCGAGATCTTGAAAAAAGCAAGCCATGATTTATCTTTTCCCCGTCATTACACACTATAGCGATCGCCATTATGCCGACTACTGCCTTTCAATTACTCCGCTGTCCAATCGATGGCAACCTGTTGACGCGCAACGATAAGAGTTGGTGTTGTGAGGTAGGCCATAGTTTTGATAGAGCCCGCGAAGGCTATGTGCACTTGCTTCCAGTGCAGAATAAGCGATCCAAAAACCCAGGCGACAGTAAAGAAATGGTGGCCGCGCGAAGACGCTTCTTGAGCGCTGGGTATTATGCACCTATCGCCCAAGCTCTAGCTCAAATGCTTGTTTCTCATACCCAAGGTTCTTTGAGCTGTTTAGATGCCGGTTGCGGCGAGGGTTATTACCTACGCGAATTGCAAAATATCGGGATGGACTTGTCTATCTTAGGTCTGGATATCTCTAAATGGGCCGTGCAATATGCCGCAAAAGCAGACAAATCCTCCACTTGGGTCGTAGGCAGCAATGCTAACCTACCTGTGGTTTCTGCTAGCATCGATGTCGTATTTTGCCTGTTTGGCTTTCCAATATATACAGAGTTTGCGCGGGTGTTGAAACCGGGTGGATTGTTAGTGCAGATCGATACAGGAGAGCAGCATCTGCGTGAGTTGCGTGAGGTCATTTACCCCAGTCTGAAACCGACACGTGAAAAAGCACCGCCGTTAGGGGAGGGATTTAGACTAATTGAGGAGCGTGCGCTCAGTTTTGAGATAAATCTTGAGTCGGGCGAAGCGATTGCAGATTTGCTCACGATGACGCCGCATTTATATCGCGCTAACCAAGAAGGAAAGAAAAAAGCCGCGGCGCTTCAGAATATTTCTTTAAGTATCGATGTGGACATCAAATGTTTTCAGCGAGAATAGGCATAGCTAGTGTCTCGATTGGGTTGCATTAAACAGGAGATAGACTTGAGCGTTCATCAGCATCGCTGTCGGTTAGTAGAAGAGATTCTTCTGTTAAAACACGCTCCTGAATAGCTGCCCTGGCTTTATGGTCATCACCAAAGGTCAAGTGTTCCTCAGCAAATGTATAATGCCAGACAGTGCTGTTTCGAATTTGCAGCGCGATTAGGCTTTCAGCAACATGGTCACAATTGCTTTTGCTGTCGTCTGCAAAGTGTATATTGGCATAATCATTTAGAGAAATATGACCCAATTCTTGGGCAAGCTCAAGGCATTTTCCTTTATGGTTTCCATTCGCGAAAATCACGCCATCTTGTATCACTACAGGCTTCTCATTTAGCATGAAGGTTGCTGTTGGTAGCACGTCAGCACTAAACGTAACCCCTAGTGTGCCAAGCAACTCTATGGTTTTAGCGGTTAAGTTATGGTTGCGAGCAGTAAGACCAATAACCTTAGCCCCTTTCATTTTTAATTGTTCAATTAAAGGAGCAATAGGGTTATCCCTGTCTACATGAACCATGGTTCTTGATGCCAATTGAGCTAAATTATAAAGAACAACTGCGTTTGTCAGCGCGTCAGATTGGCTATGACCGTCCATTATAAATTGCTGCATACGGAAACGAAACCATGCATCCAAACCAATGGCTGTTGACACACGTCCAACGGTATCGTCAATGTCTAATATAAACAGAGAGCCTTGTGTGGCGCTGGATAATATATGAGCAATATTGGTGCTAGTAAAACGTATTACTTCAACGATGTCTGAAGTGCTTTTTGAAGCAGAAAAAAATCTCAACATATTGACTAACCATATAAAATTAATATGGGTGTTATTTTAACACAAGCAATGGTATGGCACTATCAATTAACTTGTTGCTCGACTTTTTGAGTAATTCCTATTACACCCTGTTGGGCCAAGGCCCAACCTACAAGCAAAATAGTCTTATCTCCATCAACTTATAATGCAACAACTATAGTTAGATATGATCACTCTGTTGACTGAAAAAACGCAATCCTGCAGTATTAGATTTAGTGACTAAATCGAGCTAAGACAAATCCTTCGCCTAAAATTTCTTGTGTAGGTGTCAACTCATAGGTACCAGTCACTCATATGAATTCAGACAGTTACCAATTGCCTCAGAGCTCAATCCAAGTCGAGAGGTTCGATGAACCGATGACAAATCATTGGCTTATGCTTTTGCATGGCCAATCTTTATTGATTAATAATGAGGTTAACATGGATCGAAAACAATCAAAAAGCGCTGGGCATACAAGCGACAAACCGCAGGTATCCAGTTCATCGGCATGCAGAGCTTCGAATGCAAGTCGGGCATTGAGCGTTGCTGATGACATAGACGCTTTATCTAAATCAAGTCATGTCATGCAACATGTGGGCGAATTTCTTACTCCTGAAGACGAGGCGAGATTACGTGCAGCAAAGCCTGCATTAAAACGAGCGGAGCGAGAAGTATTAAGGGTGCAAGGAATTTCACCGCCACTCACGACCTTCTTTGTGGCGCCACAAAGAACCGCTAATTATTTGGTGTTAACGGGTAGACCTGAGCATTTAATTCGCATGTTAGACAAAGACCCCATGATTTTTTTCAAAAAACATGAACAAATTACCGATGCAGCAGGACAAATATTTTACAATGTTTCGCCCGCCGATTTAATCTCGTTTATCTGTGATGATGACATGCTTTACAAAGTGAATTCTTTTGCACAACGTCTACCTGAAGAGGTGTGCGCAGAATTTGTTGCGCATTGGAAAACGCATCATGCGTCACGAGGTCGAGGTGGTGCCGATTTGGTGAAATTTACTGGAGAGCACCCACCACAATATGCAAACATTTGTGACGTGACCAACATATTCAATGTAATAGGTAATAATACCCTAACCACCCAAAGACCACTTTTAAAAAACCCAGATGGTATCATTTGTTGGCAGACACCTGATAATCAATTGCATTGGTATTATGCCAATCAAGATACTCAACTACTTGAGCAAATTGATATGCCTCAAGCGCTTCTTGAAACGCATCTTGCAGAATTTAACGCGTTTGCGGCAAACATGAATGACATGGAGCCTATGACCGCAAGACGCTCTAGTAATCAAGAGCATGCTCTCATTAAAGCTCTCATGCAGCATAAAAAAACTCATAAGCCCATCCGTCTTGTTCGAGAAGGCATTCATTATCGACAAGATGGCATAGATTTTATTGACACACACTATGATTTTAATAGATTGTCTAATGCTTATCTCAAATGCATCCGTTTATATAACAACCATAAATCTTATGAAGGCAATAGAGTGTGGCGCGCTGAATTAGGTCATGTGCAACGTGAGGTCATGTGGCTAATTCAGCGTTATTGTGAAGTTAATTGTTCATTTTGGCCATTAGCCGACAATTATAAAGAGACGCCATTTGTACGCTCCCCTGTTGAAATTTATAACTATTACTCTAGAAATACGGAGCGCATTTTTGATGTAAAAACAGGGAGGTTCTGCGCGGTTTCTGGCCTTGGTAATCTTGATTTTGGTTTTGCAATATATAAAGGCAGGACAGATGGATGGTGGGGGGAAGGGCATTGGGCGGTGGGTCTGGAGGCGGGTGAGTCTTGGACGGTGGAGGCTGATTTAGTTGCCACGGTGAGGCTTGGTATAGATGCAACACAAAATCTGGACAATTTTAGGCCGATAATTTCTGTGGCTAGGTCACTTGGGGCGTCTCTTTAGTCGTTGCATCTGAACTAATGTTACCGAAGGCACAGGAATACATTTTTATTAAAAAAGCACGGCCGAATCGCTGCGGCGCAGCGCGCGGTGCCCATCTGCGCCGTTTTGTTTTTATGGGGCCCCAAAAATTAAAGACCATCAATCCAATAAACCTAATCCTTATAGTGAAACAATGTTTTTACACCGCGATAAATCGAGGAACCATTGAGAAAGGACCCGTTATGTCTGTTGTTATTGTGTAACACCCGCTTCAAGCGGGTAGGGCTTGGCTTACAAACCATGATGTGGCGGTGGGTATTTTTCATAAAGTCGAGTATAAGTTGTATCATAAGGTCTGGCTTATGCAAGAGATTAGGTAGAATGGGTATAGATATTCATACACAAGCAGGCTTTGAGTCTAGCCGTGGTTTTAGGGATGCATTTTCAAAGATGTTGGGTGATGTACCTGCGCGAGCCTATGACCTAACAACCATCTTAACGTTTAAGTGGATCGATACTGTGTTAGGTCCTATGGTGGCAATTGGTGATGATGAAATGCTTTACTTACTGGAGTTTGTGACGAGAAAAGGTTTAGAACGCGAAGTAGGGCGTTTACGCCAACGTGGATTTGCTATTACTCCAGGCGATTCGTGGTCACTGCAATCGATTGAATCTGAATTAGCTGCTTATTTTGGGGGACAACTAACACACTTCCAAACACCCTATAGTGTATTTGGAAGTGATTTTCAACAACAGGTTTGGAGTGCTTTATGTCAAATTCCTTACGGTGAAACACGAAGTTACCGAGATCAAGCGTTTTCTATTCATAAGCCCACCGCATATCGTGCTGTTGCAAATGCCAATGGTGCAAATCAATTGGCCCTTATCATTCCATGTCATCGAATTATCAGTAGCGATGGATCATTGGGTGGTTATGGCGGGGGTATTGCTGTTAAACAATGGTTGTTAGAACATGAACAACGTCATAAGCTTAAGTGAGGGTGTATGAATTTGTTGGAAACGTTACGGACTGAATTATTATGTGCAGCAACACCTCCTCATGAACGTAAAGGCATTTTTTTTAAGACGGGGCCTGGTGACTATGCCGAGCATGATCAATTCATCGGGGTTCCGGTACCTACACTACGAAAATTAGTCAAATCCTATAGTGGGCTATCGATAGAGTCCGTATTGTGTTTATTAAAATCGCCAATTAATGAAGAGCGTCTATTAGCCTTGCTGATGTTGGTTGAACGATATCAACGGGGGGATGTGGCTTTAAAGCAAACGATTTTTGATCTGTATCAATCGCATGTTCAATATATTAACAATTGGAATCTAGTCGATGCATCCGCTCACTTAATTGTCGGAGCACATCTTCATAAACGTGATAAAACACAATTACTTACATGGGCGTCATCCGACCTGATATGGGAGAGACGTATTGCGATGGTTTCAACATGGTATTTTATTCGTCAAAATGAATATGAGTGGACTATGACGTTGGCAGAAATACTCTTGCATGATCCTCATGATTTAATGCATAAAGCAGTCGGATGGATGTTACGTGAAGCAGGAAAGCGAGATGAAACTGTTTTGACCCAGTTTCTTGAAAAATATGCTCATAACATGCCGAGAACAATGTTGCGCTATTCGATTGAAAAATTTTCTCTCGAGAGACGCAAGTCTTATTTGATGAGATAATCGGGTTTCGCTGCAGCACGTTTGCCCCCCTTGGTTAGTAATCCAAGGCCGTAGTGCTATTAGCACAGTTGTAGGATTTACTCCCAATCAAGGGGACAATGCGTTTTAGATGCTCGAAATAGACCTTAGTAGGATGATTATGACGTCCTCGCTTCAGCGTATATTTTTTTGCACCAAAATTTAGCAAGCGGATTGCGTTCTTTTTATGGATAACTCGTTATTTTTTGACTAAAATATTGTATTTATGTATAATGTTTAAACCTTTTTGGCGGTTTTTATTTTTAATAAGGGGCTGTTGACCATTCATTTATCCAAACCCTACGTGCCGCGGGACGTCGAAATATGAATTGTCAACACGCCCAAACAACAAGGAAATGATTATGAGTTTTTTACATGATGTTAAAACTGGATTCTTTTTTCAATATAAGTCAAGCGAAAGTGTAGGTAGATCGATATCAAATGTTAGTCATTCTCTATCTCAGATAGCAAGTCCTTATTATGATTTGACTTCAAATGTAAATGCACTTGCCTATCCCTTTCTTCACGCCACACAATTATTGAGAGACGCAGCTCGCTTTGTATATGGTGCGTTTGTTTTGGTTGGAGCATTAAGTGCAGGGCATGTAGATGTTGCTTGTAATGTTACTTTTAGTCTGCTTGAGTTAGTAGGTGCAGCAATATTAGAGGTTTTAAATACTGTTCTTGCAGTTATTTCTTTAGCTACTCGTTTAGTCGCTTCAATATTCAACCTTGGATATGTCTCGACTAGCAACCAATTATGTGGTGCATATTTTAATGGCGCAGAAATAGGTGGGCGTAATATGTTCATGGGAATGAGTCTGGCTATGAACAATAATGTGGCGGAAATGAATGATGCACTAGATTATCAGTATGCATCAACATTAATTTAATCGTGAACTACTCGTTGGCTCTAGCCACGAGTAGTTCACCAAACAGTGCATAGTCATTCATAAATACTGCGAATCACCGACAATGATGCCCTAAAATTGCACTACACTAACTATCTTTCCCCGCGAACCAGAGTCGCTAAAATTGATACGGTAGGCATTATTTGCGACCACCTCTTTAGAGCTCCAAAGAAATGAAGGATCGCTTGAACTTTGCCAAATGTTTAATAGGGCGCGTTTATCAGTTACTCGGCGTTTTATTGATATACTACATGCGCCTAAAATTTCTTGGGGAGGTGTCAACTAATAGGCACCAGTCGCCCATATGAATTCAGAAAGTTACCAATTGCCTCAGAAATTATTTAGTACCGTGCTCAGTCCAAGTCGAGAGGTTCGGTGAACCGATGGCAAATCATTGGCTTATGCCAATGAAGATACTCAACTACTTGAGCAAATTGATATGTCTCAAGCGCTTCTTGAAGCGCATCTTGCGGCAAACATGAATGACATAGAGCACGGCTGTCGCATTAAAATTTGATCAACCTGCTGTAGGTTGGGCCAAGGCCCAACAATAACGTATTAAAATCCACAGTTGCAGAAAAAATCCTTGTCGAAATACAGTTATTAGATCTAACCTGTGCGCTCAAGGAGATTTTATACAAGTCCAAACCACATGCAATATCGTAGATTGATCATTCCAGGCACAACATATTTGAAGGAGCTTTCTATATGATTATCAGGTCTTGACATGTGCCTTTGATGTGTTTTTATTTGAAGTGGCACATGTCAAGACCTGACCCCAAGCGCTATTGAAGCAATGGATATATATTTTTAGCTAGGCTCAACATCTTTGATGGATCACCTTTGTCCTCAATGAACCATTGAACGGCGATCATGATTTTTAAAAATATCCAGGCAGTGAGTCTGATTGTTTCTATGTTTAAAGCCGTTGCTAATTGATGAATGCGATCCTTTAGAATACTCGTTGCATTAGGGGATGTATTTTCATGTTCATCGAGTAAATCAAATGCGGCAGCTTCGAAGGCCATCTCGCCAATAATTCCCTTAGGATCAATCGCTAACCATTGTTTTTGATCTAGTACAATATTCTCTAAATGGAGATCACCATGACAGATATACTCATCGGTGATGGTTTGAAAAATCCAAGAACGAATCTGTTTGGCTTTTTCAACATAATCCAATGGAATCCGTGGGTCATGAATCTCATCAATGACGAGGCACCATTCTTTTACATGTTGAAATGGATAAATCGATTTTTTTTCTGAGCGGAGCTGATTTACGATATCGGCATAAATGTGAATGACCTTGCTGATATTTTTCGAATGCTCTTCTTTTAATAGCGTACCGTTTAATGCGCATTGCAGTAATAAGGCATCATGTTTGGAGCTGTAATCGATAATTTTAACAGCACCTCTACCTGCAAAATGATCGAGGGCTTGATATTCATGATGCATTGATTTTGCATCAGCAGACATTTTTAGTATGACAGCGTTCGCGTTTTGTTGTGCGAAGGCAACATAATTCCAGCTCATCTTAGGAACGGGTTGAATATCAGTGAGCGACCAATGTGCTTGGAGAGTGCTAATCGTATGAGAGAGGCTGTTATACCATTGTTCACCGGTTTGGCCATAGGCGTTGATAATATTTTTTCTTAATCTATCCAGTCCATTTTCATGCCTGCTCAGTAAATTTATAATTTTTTCAGGTGACCTTGCAATGATGGCTTCGTTATCATACGTAACGATAGGACGTTGCATTAATATGGGGGCCTGCAGCATTGCAGTTAAGATTTTGGATTTATCATCGAGTGTCAGTTCGAGTTTTTCAAACATTGGCTCGTTGTCGCGGACAAAATCCTTTAAGTCAAAATGGGCAGACAATTGGACCAGCTCTGCTAAGCTAAGTGGATTTTTGAGATAGTCGATGATAACAGGTTGAATGCCATGGCTTTCCAGTATTTCCAGTGCCTTTCTTGACTTGGAACACCTTGGGTTGTGATAGATAGTCCATGAATTCATTGTATTCTCTTCTCTTCTCTTCTCTTCTCTTCTGTTCTAAAAGGTATGCATTAAAATCATTTGGCATCGTTATTGTCGGTGACAATATAAGAGCGCTCAGCATGGCGTTAGCTATTTTCTGAAGACGTTTTATATTACCAAAGTAAGCTTCATCCGATTCAAAGCATCCTGCAATATGCAGCAGTTTCACAATGGCTATCAGTT
>CANJSM010000028.1 GCA_947477015.1 Legionellaceae bacterium | reverse complement strand
TGTATAAAATCTCCTTGAGCGCACAGGTTAGATCTAATAACTGTATTTCGACAAGGATTTTTTCTGCAACTGTGGATTTTAATACGTTATTGTTGGGCCAAGGCCCAACCTACGGCAGGTTGATCAAATTTTAATGCGACAGCCGTGGATCACATGTTTACTTTAACTAATCGTCCTTGTGAGAATTCGTAGGTATCTGATTGATGCACAAAAGATGTGATATTGCTTAACTTCAAGGCCCCGTCTTTTAACAATAATCGAGGCTTACCCAATTTATCCAAAGGTACTTTGTCATCATTAACTTGAAGAATGTCATTTTCATCAATATAGATAACAACATAGGCTTCATTAATAGTATTTTCTTTTGTTTTGATGATTGCTTTGACATCCGCTTCTTCTGCGTAAATGGGTCGCGAAATCATTTGTCGTGGCAAGTTGGTGACAATCCACTCCCATGATTGCAAATTTTTGCCATTCGATGAATACAACGCTACACATACTTTTTTTTGATTTCGGTGGCGTTCGCTTGTATTGACCAGTCGAGCGGCAGTCTCGGCTTTAATGGTATCCAAAGAGTCGATATGACTAGCAAACTCATCTCGATTGTCTTTCAAATTTTTACCAATAAGCTTAAGAAAATTTGATTTTTCCCAAGGTCCTTGTGCAATCGCATCATCCAATGCGCGCAATACGGCATCGGCTTGCTCTTTTGTCAATTCATCGTTGTTCATAGGAGACTTTTAAGTGAGTATAACGAATTATGGTCTCCTGTTTAAAGAAGGCCCCTCTGTGAGCGACTCAGTCGGCTGTATCGCATTAATGATCTTCGATAGACAAGTCAATAAAACCTCTGAAGCCTCTGCTGTGGAACCTGGTTTAATGGCTTCCATTGTACTGAGTTGTGAGATTATTTTTTTTATAAAAAACTCTTGTTCTGCGAGCACTGATGTTGCACGAAGACCCGTTGAATGAGGGTTTGATTGAACGAGCTCGAGCCATGTTGCTCTATTATTAAATAGTTTCAAGATTTACCCCTAAAATTATTTTCACATACCTTGATCATAGCAGAGATTAACTGAAGCGGAGATTAAATGCGATGATTTTTTTACTCACCGAGTTTTACTGATCTAATCATATAGAAGCTCGTCTAATGGGGTATAATCTGAACTAGGGCCACCTTGGATCAGTTCATTGACCACATCAGTCATACACAACAAACGCAACACATTTGGCGTGACCTCATCAAAAATCACTTCTGTACCTAATAAAGCACCTTCCGCATCCTTGAAAGTAGCGCCCAAGCCATAGCCTAGACATAATGAGCACAATTGATCAGCACGACGAACAATAGCGGGCAGTAATCCGGTATATGAAAAGACTTCATCGTAACTCACGAATCGATCGTTAAGATAAAATTTCGCATGCAGCTTTCCTGCAATCAAACCCATTTTTTTTCGAAGATCAACGTTCATTTATCGCCACCAAGGTTGAGAGGACTTTACTGATCCAGCAATAAAAGTCCTTAGCCATCTCAGGAAAACGGGCACTGTATAGCCGTAATGTTCAATAATAGCAAAAAAAACTGCCGACGCGAGAACTAAAAGTCCAGTCCATAAACGGATATGCATCAAAAAAATAAAAACAGGGAACGCGGCTCTAGCATCTACCATAAAGAAACGGGCTGTACGAGCGGAATCACGCCAACTTGCAGTAGCCGAAAAACTGTTTGCAGCCATATTAACCTCGAGCTTTGACACGACTTCTTGATTAAAGGGTATATCGGAGAACAGGCTTAATGCAAGAGAAACAGTAGAATTATCTCTTAGTCATGGATATACTTCTACATAGGGACGCTAAAACCCTTACATTGTAATTTACAGGAATCATTTAATGATCATTAAAAACTTAATACAACGATTAAAACATTTTTTTTCCGGCTCATGTAGAAAAGGAAAACTATCAGGTACCATCAAATTTTTTGATAGAAAAAAACGTTTTGGATTTATCGTGTCTGAAAAAAACGAATACTTTTTCCATGCGGCAGCAACTCAACCGAATGATTTCAAATCACTGCAAGATGGCGTGAAGGTTCGTTTTAATGTCGTTATCGGCAAAAAAGGTCCGCAAGCGGACAATGTTGAAATAGTGCATGATTAATGAGGTTTATTGATGAAGAACACGATTGATTCTGACACGCAGAGCGTACAACAGCATATTTTAAAACTGCGCACCTATCTCAATTCTCGTATTCTTGGTCAGGGAGAGTTAGTATCCCGCTTATTAATTGCGCTACTTGCTGACGGTCATCTGCTAGTTGAAGGTGCACCAGGGCTTGCAAAAACTCGCGCGGTTAAAGAATTGGCCGCCCGGGTTGAAGGCAGTTTTCACCGCATTCAATTCACGCCTGATTTATTACCTGGTGATTTGACAGGAACGGATGTCTATCACCCTGAAGACGGTTCATTTGCGTTTCTTCCCGGCCCTATTTTTCACCACATGATTCTTGCTGATGAAATTAATCGTGCTCCCGCAAAAGTACAGTCAGCACTGCTAGAAGCCATGGCAGAGCGTCAAGTCACCATTGGTAGTAAGACCTACCCATTGCCAGAACTATTTCTTGTGATGGCAACACAAAACCCCATCGAACAAGAAGGAACCTATCCTTTACCGGAAGCGCAACTCGATAGATTTTTGATGTATGTGAAAATCGCTTATCCAGATGCCCGTGTTGAGCGAGATATTCTGGCATTAGCCAGACGCGAGGCTATTGCTACCCCTGTTGTTACTGAACAAAATTCAGAAACAGATGAAGACATCATCACCTTGTCTCAAAGAACTCTGTTTACAGCTCGTCAACAAGTATTGAATGTATATACCAGCGATGCTCTGGAAAATTACATTGTTCAATTGGTTGTCGCAACCCGCAATCCCAGTCTTTATAATCCAACCCTTGCACGTTGGTTACGATTTGGCGCAAGCCCCAGAGCAACCATTGCGTTGGATCGATGCTCCAAAGCGCATGCTTGGCTTAACGGTCGTGACTTTGTTACACCAGAAGACATACATGTTATTGCGCATGATGTATTACGTCATCGTATTTTACTCACGTTTGAAGCAGAAGCGGAGGGCATTGGTAGCGATGATTTTATTGACGAATTGTTACGTCAAGTCGCTTTGCCATGATAACAACGAATAAAGACAACACGATGAATGGCGTTGTTTGTGAATTGACCGAATTGATTACCATGCAACGCCTAGCCTGCAGGGTGCGTTATCGCCCTGACAATTTTGCCACTCGAGCAGGAAACCACTTATCTAAACTACGTGGTCGGGGAATGAATTTCTCAGAAGCACGCAATTATCAAGCTGGCGATGAAATCCGTCATATGGAATGGCGTGTAACGGCACGAACCGGCAGGCCGCACGTTAAAGTATTCCAAGAAGAGCGCGAAAGACCAGTTGTGATCTTAACTGACTTTAATCCGTCCATGTACTTTGGCACACGCGTTGCATTTAAGTCCGTTGTTGCTGCACGTTTAGCCACCCTAATCGCGTGGACTGCGGCCAAACAAGGTGACCGCGTTGGCGGGATCGTGTTTTCAGCTGTCGCACACAATGAATTTACTCCGCGAAGCCGTCAATCAGGCGTGTTACCCATTTTAGCCGCATTAAGTCATTACACCTACGAACACAACCCAACATCAAAGCGCATGCCTGACTCGCGTTCATTAAGCCATGCCCTGCTTCGGTTACGACGAGTTGCCAAACCAGGCAGTATCTTGGTGTTAATCAGTGATTTTTATAATCTGGATGCTGAGAGTGAACAACATTTAAGTCGTTTGAGCAGACACAATGATATATTGGCGTATCATGTCTGCGATCCAATTGAGTTGAATCCTCCAAAACCAGCGCAATATGCCATTACTAATGGCCAACAAGAGCTGCTGCTCGATACTACTCTCGATGCAGTTAGGTTTTCATATCAATTTTATTGCGAACAACGAATCAGTGCCCTGCAAGCACAATGTAAACGCTTAGACATTCAATACATCCCTGTAACAGCATTAACCGACCTTCCGCAATTGGTTCGGCAAACATTTCCATGGAGGCGCAGTGGTTAATGCTCGGACTTTGAAAGAGTTATCATCTCTCCATGATATTCATATGCCAGACGCGATTGGATGGTGGCCATTAGCACCCGGATGGTACCTGCTGGGCGTTAGTGTTGTGATCACATTTTTGAGCATTGGTTTATTGAGTTATCGCTATTATGCTAACGGTAAAGCAAAACGAGATGCCTTGCGCGCACTAGCAGAATATCAAAAGCACTATCATGAACATAAAAACAGCCAATGGTGTACATCGCAAATCTCAGAACTATTAAAACGTGTGGCGTTGGTCTATTACTCACGAACACGCGTCGCCAGCTTACAAGGTGAAGAGTGGCTTGTTTTTTTAAACACAACAGCAAAAAAAATAGATTTCAGTCCCGTTCGTAGACAGCTATTGGAGCTACCATGGCGACCCTCAGAAAATCAACAATTAGACGAACTGTTTAAGACTGCTCGTATATGGATCATGAGGCAAAGTAAACCATGTTCGAAATAGCTAATCCTTGGGTATTTACTTTGCTGCCGTTACCAATATTGATTTGGTTCATACTACCTCAAACTCAAGCGCAGATGCCTGCCGCACTTCGAGTCCCTTTTTTTAATGCCATGCTTAATATTGTTGAGCCGAAAAAACACCGCTTAACCCAACAAACAAAACTGATTGTTCTCATAGTCATTTGGGCGTTATTGTTGTTGGCCGCAGCCGGCCCACGTTGGATAGGAAAGTCGCGTCCTTTAGCACGAAACGGGCATAACATTATGTTAGCTCTTGATCTATCTCCTAGCATGGCGGTCAATGATATGGTCTGGCACCATAGCCATACGACGCGTCTGTCGGTAGTTAAACACGCGGCAAATCAGTTTGTTCGAAACCGTAAAGATGATAAAATTGGCTTGATTGTGTTCGGTGAACGAGCTTATCTGCAAACGCCATTAACCTATGATCATCATAATGTCTTACAACGGTTAAGTGAGGCAACGGAGGGGTTGGCAGGACGGTCAACCTCTATCGGAGATGCCCTTGGTTTGGCTGTAAAACATCTACAGAATGTGCCTGATAAAGGGCGGCTCATTATCTTGTTAACAGATGGCGCAAATAATTCAGGGGTATTAGCTCCCTTAAAAGCCGCCGAGTTAGCACGTGATGATGGGATTAAAATTTATACCATTGGTTTAGGTGCAGCCACTGATACAAACTCGTTTAATGGGTTATTTCTAAGTATGAATGCATCGGCTGAATTAGATGAGCAAACATTAACAGACGTGGCTAAAATGACTGGAGCCCGCTATTTTCGAGCCACCGACATGAAATCATTACAAGCGATCTATCAATCCATTAATAAAATGGAAATCGTTTCACAAGATGAAGCGACCGTCCGCCCTCAACATGATTATTACCCCTGGCCTTTGGCATGTGCCTTAGTGTTGTTGATGCACTTACTGGCAAAATCCAGCGGTTTACTCAACAAAAGAAAGCGCACTTTCATACAAGAGGTCGATGAATGATGGCTGATTTCCATTTTTTGCGACCGTTTTGGTTATTAACCCTATTGCCATGGGTAGCACTGATTGGCTACATGTTTAGACATAGAGCACAAGCTCATGCATGGAGTGATGTTTGCGACAGTCATTTATTACCTTGGTTGGTGAGAAGCAATGGACGGGGTCATCGCGCAGGTCCTCTACTGATGCTCTTAAGCTCTGCTGTTTTCATGATTATAGCTTTAGGTGGCCCGACTTGGTCTCGTTTGCCTGTCCCCACCTATCAGCAAAATCAGCCCCGTGTGCTAGTCCTCGACATGAGTCCAGACATGTTAATTCGAGATTTATCTCCCGACCGATTGAGTCGTGCCAAATTCAAATTGCATGATTTACTCCAACATCGGGATGCTGGGCAATTTGGTTTGGTGGTTTATACTGGTGAACCGTTCGTGGTCTCTCCTCTGACAAATGATGGACAAACCATTGATGCATTGTTACCAACCCTTACACCCGACATCATGCCTATTGGCGGGAACCGTCTAGACGCTGCATTGAACCAAGCCAAGCAATTAATTAACGAAGCCGGCTCTATTAACGGTCAAATTTTAGTTTTAACAGCCACTCCTCCCTCGCAATCTGCGCTGACAATGGCAAAAAAAATAGCCAAAGAGGGAATAGATACATCGGTCATCCCGATCATGAAAAAACGTTCATTAACCCCTTTTTTCAAGACCTTGGCAAACGCAGGGCATGGGCACGTCATCCCATTTACTGATACAGAAGCCGATTTAGACCAATGGTTAGCCTCATCTTCAACTAATCCACAGTATAGTTTGAATCTTGAAAATGACATTCCAATATGGCGAGATCAGGGCAGATGGTTTTTAATTCCAGCACTATTAATGTTGCTACCTATCTTTCGCCGGGGTTGGTTGCAGAGGTTAAACTCATGACTGTGCGTGCTTTCAGTAAATTATTGGTCCTAGTCCTGCTCTCGTCCAAATCATGGGCTTTTAGCTGGCAAGATTTGTGGGTAACCAAGAATCGTCAAGGACAAACGCTAATGGATGCAGGCCAATTTTCTGCCGCGCAAGAAACCTTTGACGATCTTGCATGGCAAGCCACAGCCGCTTATCGAGCTGGCGATTACAAAACAGCAGCGCTGGGCTACCAAGCTTTGAAAAATAACGCGGAAAGCTATTATAACCAAGGAAATGCGTTAGCACATGCAGGCCAACTAGATGCAGCGATCAAAGCATATGACCAAGCATTATTCCTTTCTCCTTCTCATCAAGATGCCCTGTATAATCAAAAAATAGTTAAAGATCTACTCAAAAAACAAGATAAACAGGATCAGAATAAACAAGATCAGAATAAACAAGATCAGAATAAACAAGATCAGAATAAACAAGATCAGGATAAACAAGATCAGGATAAACAAGATCAGGATAAACAAGATCAGGATAAACAAGATCAGGATAAACAGGATCAGGATAAACAGGATCAGGATAAACAGGATCAGGATAAACAGGATCAGGATAAACAGGATCAGGATAAACAAGATCAGGATAAACAGGATAAACCACTTGAAAAACCATCTGCATCTCAAGCTGACCGTGAGAAAAAACAAGAAAAAGAACAATGGCTACGTTTAATTCCTGATGACCCGGGAGGGTTAATGCGAGAAAAATTTCTTCGAGATTATTTGAGCCGACATCGACATCAAGGATATGAATGAAACGCTATTTATTAATATTACTCACGATCTTTGCGTCTACAATAGCCTGTGCGACGGTCAACCTCCAGATTACGCCAGACAATGCACGACCGGGCGAAACGATTCGTCTTATTTTCACACAGAAAAATACTGCGCAATCTCAAGGCACCCCCGATCTGACACCACTACAAAAAGAATTCACCTTGATCGGCACAGAGCACAGCCTGTCTTATCGCGCTAATAATGGTGTAGCAACGTCTGAAAACGAATGGGTTGTTTTGTTAATCCCCAAAAAAACCGGTACATTGACCATCCCACCGATAAAAATAGGGCACGAATACAGCCCTGAACGGAAAATAACCATTCTCAGCAGCTCAGCTAAAATGCCTGTTGAAAACGACTCTATTGAGCCGCCAGAAGAAAACTCTGCCGTGACACTTGAGTCTGAAGTCGACCTTGAAAAACCGTTCATTAATCAACAAATCATATACACTGTTAAATTAGCGACCAACCAATCGTTACTTGAAGCACAATACCAACCTCCTCGCGTTGAAAATGCGTTGCTGATTCCCTTGGGTGAAGGTCGTCGTTATCAAACAACCACCGATGGCCAAGAATACAGTGTGGACGAACAACGATATGCGATTTACCCACAAAAAAGCGGCCTATTAAACATCATTCCACCCAAACTATCAGCGGTTGTTTACAAAACCATGCCTGAGCGCATTCAGGCTGAGGGCAAAGACATTCAATTAATGGTGAAACCAACGCCTCAAACTGACACAAACAATGCATGGCTCCCTGCAAAACAGTTATCTATCAGCGAGCAATACGATTCGTCTGAAACAACCATGAAACAGGGCAGCACACTGGTACGAAAAATTACCGTACAAGCCATGGGACTTCCTGCGGAATTATTACCCGCCATGCCTTTTCCTGACAATACGCAATATAACGTCTATCCTGAAAAACCAGATACCCGCAATGTGCTCCGACACCAAGAGCTGGTTGGAACCAGCACGGTAACGGTCACATACATACTTAATCAAGCCGGCAACATCACGCTGCCCTCAATCAAATTACCTTGGTATAATACGCAAACAGGCCAAAATGAACTAGCATCATTGCCTAATCATGAGCTAAAAGTAACGAGCAGGGCCTCTAAAAAACATACCTCATTGCCAAGTGTTAAAAAATCATCACACCCGATTATAAAACAACCTGCAGCACAAACCCTGCACATGCAATCCCGTCGCCATGGCTTATGGACTACAATACTCTTTGCTTTAGCAGGAATCATAACCCTAGTAGCAGGATGGTGGTTACACAGACGCTCGGTCAAACCTCGTCAAAGTCAACGAACCACTCGGTCTGATTTGCGCAAGTCTTGCGCCAAAAACAACCCAGAACAAGCCCATTCAGCACTCCTAGCTTGGGGTCGCCAACAATGGCCGAAAACCGCACTTTTGAATTTAAACGAACTCAGCAAACAAGTTAACAACATCGAGCTTAAAAAACAAATCGCGCTTTTAACAGAAGCATTGTATTCAAGAAACGGCGAAAAAAATTGGCAAGGCAAGGCCTTGTGGCAAGCTGTGAAAAACTATCGACCGAGCCCGATGAGCTCCACCACAACAAAAAAACCATTGCCTCCGATAAACCCAGTTCTGAGCGAAGTTAACTCAAAAACTAAAGAATCGAGTATAAAATGATATCAACGGCCCTAATAGGAGCGATCAGTTTAAATCTGTCGTTCATTCTGTATTTATTGGTTTACTTGCCACAAATACTTCACAATAGAGCCTCACAAAACCTTGCCAACTTGAGCATAGGGATGCATGTGATTTTATTATCCAGTTATTGCCTTGATTTGATATATGGCTTTTCAAATCATCTTCAGTGGCAATATATCACCGTATCCGTTGTAAGTTTAACGTTGTTAATTATACAACATGGGCAGCTTTCTCTCTATTTTTTATCACAAAAGAAATGGCAGCCGTTGAATTTTAATCTGTTCTTTATAGTGTTTGCATGCGCTGCTGTGACCTATTTTTTCACTATAAAACAAGCCACTCTTACTGTGCAAACCACACAAACCATTGGTTATCTTTCACGCGCGGGTTTTCTAATATTTACCCTGCCTCAAATCATAAAAAACAAAACATTGAGTTCAGCGAATGCCATCTGTAATCAATACATCCATCTAAGCATGATACTATGCCTTCTAGACATGACATCAGCGTGGTGTCTTGATTGGGGATGGCCCAACAAATTAGGCTCCCCACTCACCATGTCTTTGTTGTTGATGATACGCCACCAACAAAAGAAGTATCGCTCGATGCATCCGATCCGCACCTTGGACGCCCACCCTCGCCTTCAGGTAAAACAGATTTAGGCTCATCAGAACATGCAGCCATGCGCTGTACTGGAGAAATTCGTTTTGTCCTAAACCATCGCTCGAATTCCATCCTTTGCATATCACACCCCTTTTGCTGCTGAATCCAAGGCTTATTTGCACTATTTTCTTGGTTTATCGTTGGTCTCTTTTTTACAGAATAGCCAAACAACGCACTCTCATGTCGCATCGTAAGTTTAATTACAGAATGTCGGGCGGAAGAATGAGTAAGGGATGGGGGTTGCACAACGGATTGTTCTTTAAATACCTCTGGTTCGGACATGACAACGCGGCAAGCAGGTAGTTTCTTAGAAAATGTATTCAGTGCAAACGCAATACCAGGCTCCTCCGAGCGCACAAATGCATTCGAACGAAAGCGTAAACACAATAAATTTTTGCAATACAGTGCCACTTTATCCAAAAAAAATCTAAATTCCACACTAAAATCAAGCATGTTATGATGGCCCTCTTTAGGCCAATCGTTTAATTCTATTTTACACAACAAAAGGCAATCTTCATTTAAGCCTGTCGCCAATGCCTTGATATGCTCCTTATTAACATTAGACAATGCGTTTAAGCGAAGAACCTTAATGCTTGTACCACTGATCAGTTGCATAAGCTCAAGCAGTTGTCTTGGCAGCACTTGACCCAACAAAGAAATTTCGCTGATATTCCATGAAGTGTAACTGGATTTAATCGTTGATAGCGCGCCTAAAGTAATATCCATCATCTCTGTTGTGTTTTGAGAGGGTGATATTATCAAACTAACCGGTTTATCACGCATAGGTATTGAGGTCACCAAGGCCTCTAACATGACACGCATTCCTACATAATTAAAATCACGATCCCTTAATTCAATAAAATAGCACTCTCCTATGTTTTCTAATCTAGAGCGTTGTATAAACAAACAAAACTGAGCTGTAAAGTCATCTAGGGTCTTTTTAAAATTCAGCTCTTGATGTCCATCGTACTTTGCATTTAACACGCGATCTGGATCTCGCGAGCAAGTCGCGGGAGATAGGGCTACGTAAGGTGAATGGTCAACAGCCGTTGGTCTTTGCGGTGTTAAGCTTGGGGATTGATTAAGATGATCAAGCTGAGCTAATACTGCTTGATAGCGACTCAGCACATCGTAAACGTTTTTATCACGGCCCTTAAACTCATTCAGTGCCCTAAGCAGGAATGTATTCTTACGCCAAAGGTTCTCATCCGTACTGACATTTTGCGGCGCACTGACTGTTTGGATAGATTTAAACACGCGCACTCCTTGACTTAAATTTGATACAAGTACGATACAACGCATGTGATAATACAATCACAACCACACTCCCCATCACATCAAGGCAATAATGCCAACCCAGCAGAACACACGATGCCACTATCGTGAGATTAATCAACAACAACACACTAAACGCTACTTTCCACTCTCGCAACAAACGCAAACAAAGCCAAGCCCAGATGACATGAAAAGAAGGCAGAGCAATCATGCCGCCATCCATGGTAGTCGGTTGTATGTAATAATGAATTTGAAAAAATTTAAGGTAGGTTGCTCGCTGTGATTCGTTAAAATAAATGCTATTAATGACACTCGCGGGTGCCGTAGTTGGAAAAAAATAATAAAACACAAAACCTATGAGAGCTGATGTGAGAATAAGAAAATAATGCTCCCGAAGTAAATCAATACGTCCTGCGATAACAAGAACCAATGGAATACAAAGCATTTGATACATCAATGAAGCATAAGCAATTTCCAACACCGTTTTGAGTAGTGGTTTTGTATTTGTCCAAGTCAACAAAGCATGGGTATCGACATGAAAAAAGGACTCAACCGCTAAAATATGTTGATCAATAGGAGGAAATGGGGTGAACTGTACTGCCGTGGTTGCCAAGCAACCCAACGCCAACACTATAAAATAATAAGTCACCTCTTTGATTATTAGGGGGAGTACTCCACATCTGCCCTGTAGAAAAATAGAGCCTACATACATCAAAAATAAATCTGATCCCAGTAAAAAAAAATTAGCTTGCAAATAATTGTTACCTGGATACTGCTGAAAAAAATAATTTACCGCCAAGGCTATCAATGAGAGTAGAGCAAATAAAATCGCTGGAAAAACGAAGGCTGTCGCTTGAGCATAATAAAAAGGAGCTTCGACATTGAAGTCTGCTGACTCCCCAGACTGGAGCTGATGTGCAAACATAGAATACCTCATATTATTGATTAACGTACCTGACACAACCTAAATGTTATCATAAATGGCGATTTATGGCGTTTCCTTGAAACGTGCTGAATGGTTACAAAAAAATTTGCTTATTTAAAATAACCTTGATAGGCTTAAACCCTATCAGAGACATGTTGTTTCTGATATTAACTAGGAGATAATTATGTTTACCCAAAACGAACACACCAATGAAAACGCATTAACAACCATTAGCCAGGATTCTCTTTGGCAAGCCTAAGTCCCACCCTCTTTTAAATTATCTGTATTCTTTTTTTTCATCCAATACTAGCATCCCGATTGAAAAACACCTTTCGAATCGCCCTTTACTCGAACAATATATAGAACCACATGTTGAAACCTACTACATCGGAGCACCCGGAGGTTATGGGCAAAACATACGTGCTAAAGTCACTGGCTATCATATCAATGCGAAAGGCATGGGTTTGATCGTTGACTCGAGAGCAAAACAGCACATACCTATTATTGATACACAAGATGCGTTTAAGCAATTCATGGCGGACACTCCGAGGTTGCCCAGAGCAATAGCCATTATAGACTATGGCAAAATCATGGTTGGTTATCAATATTATCCATCTGAATACATCGCCATCATGTATGAAAAAAAACAAGATTCTGATGCGGTTTATTTTTACAGTTCAAAAGAAAGCACATCCTTGGATATGATAAATGCGGGGATATATGATAAATATTTCAACAAGAGAACCCATCTATATTTTCCAAGTCAAGAACGCACGGAATACAGCGATTTTGATTATCATTTCACCTTTGCTGCAGAAGATGCGATTCGCCTCAGTTATTTTGATAAAACGTCTGTGCCGCTAGGAAACAACCAGCGGGGCTTCTTTTTTTCTAAGGATGAAAACCCTCATTCTAAAGTAACATTTTGCCAATTTAAATTGGATGATGTATTTAAATATCCTATAGAAAAGGTCGTCAAGGACCACGTGAATGGGATCATTCGTCATACAGAAGAGAAAGGGTTCGAGCATCCAGAGGGAGGGTTGTCGTTGTCGCGTTAAACTGGTTTATTAATAAGCACGCATAACGGATGATTGGCCTATCGTTTTGATGGCCAATCATCAAATAACGCTGTTAATATTGCCAAACCGACTAAATGAAGCAGTTGCGCTAAACGTTAACTTCATCTAATGTAAGAGGAATAGTGTAATACAGGAATACTGGTTATGTTAATGCGGTCAATTTCACTTGTTTTTATAGTTCTGTCGCTCACTCATTGTACACGTCCGCAAGAAATGCATGTCACCTCGCCCGCTGCAGTAGCAGACAACTCACCTGTTCGCACCTCGGAACCATTCACACGGGTATTAGTGAATGGAAACGTCGATGTAATCCTCTATACTGGAGATACCAAACCGCGTGTCATATTGCATGGCGATCCACGTAACTTATCCGACGTTCATACCAGTGTGCACAATGGACTACTTCAAGTCCATGTAGGCAAAGGCTATCCTCATTTTGGTCGCGTTCAAGCTGAAATAAGAACACATTACCTCACGTCGTTTGTCTATCATGGTTCAGGAAAAATAATGGCCGGTAATTTGCAATCGGCTCGACTTGACTTAGCCATCGATAATTCAGGTGACACCGCATTAACAGGTAAAATAGCGCTGCACAAACTGATTGTCAAAGGCTCCGGGCGAACACAAATCACTGGCATTACGCCTAGTCAAACATGTCAAATAAAACTGACCGGCAAATCACACGTCAATCTGAGTGGAATCCTCGATGTCACGTCGTTAACTATGGAGGGTAACAGTTGGGTCAGCTTGAATTGGATAAAAAGTAATGTGTTAAAGGTTCGCGCCAAAGGTAACGCGTTCATCCAAATGGCCGGTATAGCCAACACGCTTGACCTCGCATTAATGGACAAAGCACGTTTTAATGGTCGTTATCTTCGCAGCACGAATGTGTTTGTCAAAACATTTGGACATTCAGTCGCCGATATTTGTGCCCTTGAAACGCAACATACACTAGCGAGTGATGCCAGCAACATCTACTTTCATAAGCTTCCTGAAATGAAAGCTGATTTCATGGCTTGGAACGGTTCTGTGCTCGACATGCGGGATAGGGACTTGCCTAATTCGAAGGATTATACGCGTTATAATCGATGAGAAGCCGATTGAATACAGGAAATAATGGCATCAATATCACCATCCAATGGCAGCACATGCGCGGAATGTTCTAGCCAGTGGATGGTCGTATTAGGGGTATTTGCAAACCGCTTAGCCAAAGCAGTGGAATCAACCACGGCATCAAACCGCCCCAAAAACAGATCGATTGGACACTTGGGTAACACAAAAGGATGGGTTTTAATTAACGTTAATATTTCAATAATGGTTGTAAGAGGCAATTGACGGTAGGTTAATTCCGCATAATCGTTAGTATATAGATTGCCACCATAATTGTGTAAAAACTTGACACCCACAAAGCTCAGAGCACGGGCTGCAAACAAGGTGATAGACACATTGCGCTTCATGAATAATGCTGGGGCCAATAAAAAAAGGCGGTTCACCGGAAAACGCTGGCTTAGATGACAAGCCAATAAGCCACCTAACGAAAATCCCAAGACATCAACCGCCTTGTATTCTTGCAGCAAAGCACGACAAACATCCTCAGCAGCAGTAATCCACTCATTGGATTTTACTGTCGAAAACGCAGCAATGCTGTCAGCATGCCCCGGCAGCGCCGGACACACCAACGCATCATACATTGTTAATTGAGGGATCATCGCTCGGAAAACCGCTGGTGATGAAGAAAAGCCGTGTAACAACAATAATGCACGATCACGCCCTGCCCCACGTATATCAATGGGTGCAAGAAGGTCTGCTTGCGTTGGCAGCAAGGGCGTGATGTGCTTCCCTTTTAATGAAAATCGAAAATCCTGAATGTTCACGACGGTCCTTGTGCCCCCAATTACATCAATTTATGTGGCATACTTTCAACTCGGCCTGCTTGCGTCACTTGAACAAAGTTCAACTTACGTTGCAGTTCACTAATGGTGTCAGCTCCAGCATAAGTGAGGCCTGATCGCAAACCGCCAACAATGTCAGCAATAATGGCGTCTTGCTGATTCGAGTATGGCACGTCGGTTGAGACACCTTCTGCTGTTTTCCATTCATTCATTTGCCCCAAGAAGTCTTCTTGGGCTTCTCGAGAGGCCATACCACGATAACGTTTTACCTGAGAACCGTTGTCTTTGGTGATAACCTCTCCAGGTGTGGGTTCCGTGCCGGCTAACATCCCACCGATCATCACAAAATCAGCTCCAAAAGCGAGCGCTTTAACAACGTCGCCTGAGGTTCGAATGCCACCATCAGCAACGATAGAACGATCAGTTCGTGCACAATCTTGAATGCAGGTCAGCATGGGTACACCAAACCCTGTTTTAATCCGTGTACTACAAACCGAACCACCCCCAATGCCTGCTTTAATGATATCAGCACCACATGACGCCAAATAATCAGCACCGGCATACGTTGCAACGTTACCGGCCATGATGCAACGCGACCCGAGCAATTTGCGCAGGTTCTTGAGCATTTTACCGACGTATTTAGCATGAGCGTGTGCAACGTCGACACAGAAAAAGTCAGCTCCGGCATCTCGTAACGCTTCAGCGCGCTCAAGCTCAGCGGTGCTGCACCCGACTGAAACAAACACTTGCCCTTGGCACGCTTTAAATTGCTTAATGTTGTCTGAAATGCTTAAAAAACGATGTAAAACACCAATGCCACCTTTGCTGTGCATGAAGTTAGCCATGTTACTTTCAGTGATGGTGTCCATGTTCGAACTCATGACGGGTAATGCCAAGGTTAACAAACCTTGTCGGTCCGTCACGCCGATATCGACTATTCTCCTGGATTCATGATGATTATATGAAGGGATGAGTAACACATCATCAAAGGTAATGGCTTGTGACATAATTTATCCTGTTTGTAACATAAAGGATGCCATACTATAAATGTTCCGCGGCATACTTGGCAAGTCTTGAACGCTCACCACGCATTAATGTCATGTGAGCACTGTGCTCCCAGTCCTTGAAACGGTCAACTGCAAACGTTAATCCTGACGTGGTTTCACTCAAATAAGGCGTGTCAATTTGCTTGATATCACCAAGACAGACGATTTTACTGCCAGGCCCCGCACGCGTCACCAAGGTCTTGATTTGCTTTGAAGTCAGGTTTTGTGCTTCATCAATGATAATAAATCGATTCAGAAAAGTGCGTCCTCGCATAAAATTCAATGAACGAATTTTAATTTTATTTTTTAATATGTCATCTGTAGCGCTATGACCAAACGAACCGCCTTCTTGTTTGCCATGCAGGACTTCAAGATTATCCATTAACGCGCCCATCCATGGGGTCATCTTTTCTTCTTCGGTTCCTGGCAAAAAGCCAATGTCTTCACCCACCGGAATGGTCACACGCGTCATAATGATTTCAGTAAACAAACGAGTGTCTAATACTTGAGCTAGACCTGCCGCTATCGTCAACAACGTTTTCCCTGTTCCCGCTTGACCTTGAAGAGTGACAAAATCAACATCCGGATCCATCAAGAGATTTAATGCGAAATTTTGCTCGCGATTTCGTGTACCAATACCCCACACTGCATTTTTAGGTTGTGAATAATCTCGAGCCAATTGCACCACAGCACTTCCCGGAGCTAGCTGTTTGACGATAGCCTGAAAGTCATTATCTAATGTACTGATGCAGTCGTTTGGATGCCATTCGCTGGTTAATGGACCTGTGATGCGATAAAACGTTTTACCACCATCCTGCCAAGCTTCCATGTCCTTGCCGTGGGTTGTCCAAAAATCATTTTCAAGCAAATGCAAACCACTGTGTAATAAACTGACATCATCCAACACTTGGTCAGTGTGATAATCCTCAGCAGGAACACCCACAATCCCCGCCTTGATTCTCAGATTGATATCCTTGGAAACAATCACCACTTGTTGTTCGGGTCGTTTTTTTTGCAGACCGATTGCGGTGGCTAAAATAGTATTGTCAACTTTATGACCAGGCAACGACAGGGGATTAACCTCATCAAACTCATCCGTTTGAAAAAATAACCGCCCTCTGTTTTTTACATGCGCTTTATCCAAATAATTTGGAATAGGTAAACCCGCGACCAGTTGCTCATGCGTCCTATTGTTCATGAGCTCAACCAACATGCGATTCGTTTGACGCACATTGCGGGCCACTTCCGAAATGCCTGTTTTATGATTATCGAGCTCTTCGAGCACAACCATGGGTAAATAAATATCATGCTCTTCAAAATGATACATGGCTGCGGGATCATGCATGAGAATATTGGTGTCGAGCACAAATAATTTACGGCGAGTGTCTGGTGTGTTCATGTCTTCATCCTGTCAACTTGAATATGATTCATTGTGCGTAGCAGGGATGAATACGTCAAGTACTCCTGTAAAAATCGTGGTATCCTATGTTCATTAAACAAGTGTGAAGAGCATGTATGACATCAAAACAGAATAGCGCAACCATTGTCCTAAATAAAAAAGCACGCTTTGAGTATTTCATTGAGGAAGAGTTTGAAGCAGGCCTAGTCTTATTAGGATGGGAAATAAAAAGTCTTCGTGCAGGCAAAGTGAATTTATCCGACGCGCATGTCTATTTAAAACAGGGTGAAGCATTTCTGCTTGGCGCCTCTATTCAGCCGTTGTTTACAGCAGCAGTACACCTGCATCCTGATCCATTACGTACCCGCAAGCTGCTCTTAAATCGACGTGAATTAAACCGACTGATTGGTAGTGTGGAACGCCAAGGTTACACGATAATCCCAATGTCCCTGTATTGGAAAAATAACAAGGTTAAAATGCGCGTTGCCCTAGCCAAAGGTAAAAAAACGCATGATAAACGCGAAACAGTGAAAGACAGGGATTGGGCTCGCGCGCATTCTCGGATCGTTAAAAAAGGACTGTAACCATGGTATGCTAGACGTATGCTATACAAATAAATTTGTCACGATGAGGAGTGCCGTATGTGCGGAATAATGGGAGCAGTGTCAAAACGAGATATTTCTAAAATCTTGTTAGAAGGATTACGTCGACTTGAATATCGCGGCTATGACTCAGCGGGAATGGCAGCTATTGATCAGGATGGTCGTTTAAAAAGACTACGGGTTCTTGGTAAAGTGCAAGCTTTAAGCGATGCTCTGTCTGAAACCGCTATTTCAGGTTTTATTGGCATTGCTCACACACGTTGGGCTACTCACGGAAAACCTTCGGAGCAAAATGCTCACCCACACATGTCGAATGGCGAAATAGCAATCGTTCATAATGGCATCATTGAAAATCATGATGAACTACGTCATTCATTACAAGAAATGGGGTATGTATTTACTTCAGAAACAGACACCGAAGTAGCCGTTCATCTCATTCATTATCACTATCAAAAAAATCCTTGTTTATTGCAAGCCGTTCAAGAAACAGCATCCCAGATGCATGGGGCATTTTCTCTCGGAGTCATTCATAAAAACCATCCCCATGAAATGGTCGCCATTCGAAAAGGCAGTCCTTTAGTTGTGGGCTTAGGCATTGATGAGCATTTTATTGCATCCGATGCGCTGGCACTTCGATCGTTTGCTCAATCGGTGATTTATCTTGAAGATGGCGATAGTGTCTTGCTAACTGCTGAAGAAGTACAAGTTTTTGACGCGAACAACCAGGCCATTCAACGCAAGCTCCATCGTTTAAGTGACGACAGCACAGCTGCGAGCAAAGGCGCTTACCGGCATTTTATGCTGAAAGAAATTTTCGAGCAAAGTCGCGTTTTATCGGACACAATGGAGGGACGAATCTCCAGCTTGGATGTGCTTCGTGCCAGCTTTGGTGATCAAGCTTTAGCATTGTTTGCCAAGGTCAAACACCTTCACATCGTCGCCTGTGGCACCAGTTATCATGCCGGCTTAGTTGCGAAATATTGGTTGGAATCCCTGACTGGCTTGCCAACACAAGTTGAAATAGCCAGTGAATACCGCTACCGCGATGTAGTCGTGAATGAACATACGTTATTTATCACAGTCTCTCAATCAGGGGAAACAGCCGACACACTAGCAGCACTTCAGAAAGCAAAAAAATCCAATTATCTAGCTAGCTTTGCTATTTGTAATGTCGCAACTAGCACGCTTGTTCGCGAAGCAGACCATGTGTTTCTAACCCGTGCCGGCATTGAAATTGGCGTTGCATCAACTAAAGCATTTACAACCCAGCTAACGGCATTTTTGATGCTAGCCACCGCTCTTTGCAACGACGAACGCGCAACAGAAGTACTGGCTCAATTACAACAGTTGCCTAGTCATTGTGAACGTACGCTGAACATGGATAAAGAGATTGCAGCACTGGCTCCTCAATTTATTAACAAAGCCCACGCGTTATTTTTAGGCCGTGGCGTGCAGTACCCTGTAGCCCTTGAAGGGGCATTGAAATTAAAAGAGATTTCATACATTCATGCGGAAGCCTATCCAGCGGGTGAGTTAAAACACGGTCCACTAGCATTGGTCGATAGCCATATGCCTGTGGTAGCCATAGCACCCAACGATGAATTATTAGATAAACTCAAATCCAATTTGCATGAAGTGAGTGCTCGAGGCGGGCAATTATTTGTATTTGTGGACGATTCTAAAGCATGGCCTGCCAATGGTGCTCGATTAATTCACGTGCCCACTTGCGGCAACTGGATCTCCCCAATTATATATACCATCCCTCTACAGTTACTCGCCTATCACGTTGCAGTAGCCAAAGGGACCGATGTGGATCAACCTCGTAATTTAGCTAAGTCTGTTACAGTGGAATAGCAGGTTCCTAATAATCGAGGCATCTATACCCATTCCACCTGAAGAATGGGTATAGACTTTAACTTAGTGCCATTAGTTAATAACGGGTATATAATACCTTCTTTTTTTTACCTTGTATTAATGGGGATATGAATGACTCAAGACATGTTGTCGACAGCAACAGCTATTGCACGCGAACTGAAAGCCACGGTTTCGCAAGTAGATGCGGCGATTCGTCTGCTGGATGAAGGCGCGACAGTACCGTTTATTGCGCGCTATCGAAAAGAGGCGACAAATGGGCTTGATGACACGCAATTGCGTTTGCTGGCTGAGCGCCTGCATTACTTACGTGATCTAAACCAACGTCGCACGCTGGTGTTAAAAACAATATCCGAACAAGGCTTGTTAACACCCGAATTGGAACAAGCTATTATAGCCGCAGATACCAAAACACGTCTTGAAGACTTGTACGTCCCCTTCCGTCCCAAGCGTCGCACCAAAGCCATTGTGGCAAAAGAAGCAGGTCTCGAGCCCTTAGCCCTAGCCTTATGGCAAGAGCCTTCAACTGTCCCCGAGGTCTTTGCCGAACAGTTCATTAATGCTGAACTGGGTGTGGATAGCATTGCGGCAGCTCTCGAAGGTGCTCGACAAATTTTAATTGAGCGTTTTGCAGAAGATGCCAATTTACTCGATGAGTTACGCGAACACCTATGGCAACATGCGATACTAAAATCGACTGGTGCTAAAAGCAAAAAGCCTGCGGCCAATAAATTTTCTGACTATTTTAATTACGAAGAACCCATCAAAAAAATTCCTTCGCATCGTGCACTAGCGCTCTTTCGTGGACGTCGTGAAAGTGCCATTCAATTTGCACTGACGCTGCCTAATGATGCAAGCTATGGTGAAACCTGCGTTGCAAATCGGTTCAACATTTCTAATCAAGAACGGCCTGCTGACCATTGGTTGATGGAAACAGTTCACTTGACATGGACCACACGGCTATTTTCCAAGCTTGAATTAGAGTTATTAAATCGCCTGCGTGAGTTGGCAGATGAAGAAGCCATTCGAGTGTTTACTAGTAATTTACGTGACCTGTTATTAGCCGCACCCGCAGGGGCACACGTTACCATGGGACTGGATCCCGGTATTCGAACGGGTGTCAAAGTAGTGGTTGTTGACGCAACCGGTAAATTGTTGGACTACACCGCCGTATTTCCTCTTGCACCGCAAAATGAATGGCACCAAGCTATTGCCTCGTTGGCAAAATTGGCTGCGAAATATCATGTTAATCTGATTAGTATTGGTAATGGCACCGGATCGCGTGAAACAGAACGTTTGGTCGCAGACATGATAAAAATGTACCCAGACCTCGCATTAACTAAAGTGGTCGTGAGTGAAGCTGGCGCATCGGTGTATTCGGCATCCGAACTGGCTGCAAAAGAGTTCCCTGATCTCGATGTGACCCTGCGTGGTGCGGTATCCATCGCTCGACGCTTGCAAGATCCACTGGCAGAGTTGGTTAAAATAGAACCCAAATCAATCGGCGTGGGTCAATATCAACATGATATCAACCAGCCTCGTTTGGCACGCAGCCTCGAAGGCGTGGTCGAAGATTGCGTCAACAAGGTTGGTGTTGACATCAACATGGCCTCTGCGGCTTTATTAACACGCGTATCGGGACTGAATGAATCATTGGCCAACAATTTAGTTCAATACCGAGATGAACATGGTGCATTTCGTAATCGAGAACAGTTGAAAGCCGTGCCGCGTATGGGTGAAAAAACATTCCAACAAGCCGCCGGATTTTTACGAATCATGAAAGGCGACAATCCCTTGGATGCTTCAGGTGTGCATCCAGAGTCTTATCCTCTTGTTGAGCGTATTCTCACTGATAATCAAATCAACATTGATCAAGTGATTGGGAATGCTGAGCTATTGAAAAAAGTTAATGCAGCTCAATACATTGACGATCAACATGGTTTACCTACGATTTGTGATATTTTACAAGAATTGGAAAAACCAGGACGTGATCCTAGACCTGAATTTAAAACCGTCAATTTCAAAGAAGGCATTGAAGAGATTGCGCATTTAGAAATAGGTATGATCATGGATGGCGTGGTCAGTAATGTCACTAATTTTGGTGCGTTTGTAGACATTGGTGTCCACCAAGATGGTTTGGTGCATATTTCGGCTATGACGAATCGCTTTATTACTGATCCAAGGGCGGTTGTTAAAGCAGGTGATGTCGTGACAGTCAAAGTGCTTGAAGTAGACAAAGAACGTCGTCGAATTGGTTTAACAATGAAACTAGAGGCAGAAAAGCCAGAGCCGAAAAAAGTAGCTACCCCATCGGTTAAGCCTGCTGCAAAAAATAACAAGCCTGTACAAATGAAAAAGCCTATTGAAAAAACTGTTGCCAAGAAAAGCACTGTATTCAATACCAGCATGGCGGATGCACTGTCCAAACTCAAGCGCACTACCGAGTGAATGTATGAGCGAATCGATTGAGCAGTTAAAAGCATGGATCAAGGACATGGCCGCGTTAATTGAAAAAGACGAGGATCCCAATCCGGAATTCTATACTTATTTTCTGCATGAACCGACGCTCGCATTAAGCTTAGTTGATTTAATCAACGGATTAGACGAGCAGCAGCTGGATGACCAGCGCTGCTATTATTCTGCCTGCATTTTTGCATTGGACATTTGTGTAGCACAGTTGCAGTCAGCTATTGAAGGCGGAAATAAACTAGCCGACAGAACGATGAATCAGCTCATGGATTACATGGCAAAAGCCATTCTTAATGGCACCCATTCGTTAAGCTTTTGGCTTCCTGTTTTAAACGCTTTTTATGAAGTTCATGTAGAGTTATCTGATGAGCTAAAAAACGCATACCTTAATCTGGCCAATGACGAAGAAGACTTATCGCCAGAAGAGGAAATATCTCATCTAGAATCAATTCGCGACCTAATTCAAGAGCTTTCAGATCTGTCAGTATTTGACATAACAGAGAATTTTTTCGCACAAAGTTATGCCATGCCGCCTGATTTCTTTTCTGACTTGGTTGCTGATTTATACAGCATCAGTGAAGGTTCAGACATTGCCTTGCTCACGCTATTACATCCAAACCAAGCAGTACGTGAAGTGGTGGTTGCGACCCATGAGCACTTGCTGCCCAATGTAAAATTGAGTTCCGTATCACTGTCTCGATTACAAGCCATTCGAAACTGGTACCCACCCGAGTATCATGCTCAATTTAATCGCTGGATTAAAGAGCAACGAAAAAAAGGTGTCGTATTCATGAGCACAACAACCACAGTCCCCAGTTCCGCACTGCGCCTTAAGGCCAGTGAAGTCGATGGCAGCGGTGCTCAAGGTATTTTTGTTCATCTTAAGAAAAACCGAAAAAATCGTTTATGTGGCCTGTTATTTAAACAAAAAATAGGCATTAAAGATGCTTGGATCACGCCTGAAATTTCTCGCGCAGACGTGTCTCATTATTATGATGATGCCTTTGATGATAGCGTCATGTTGCGCGATGTTGACATGACTTATCTCAACATGATGACCAACCATTTTCTGGCTGTCACCATTGACCAGGGCAGCATGCCTGATTTACACCTACTCGAAATACAAGAAGAACTGGGCTTTGCTTTTCTGCCCAAACGACTGGATATGGCCGATTTAATCGAACAATTAAGCGTCCAAATTAGCCCATTTACCCCTGAGAGCATGCGTGAGTCACTGCAACGATCTAAATCTTGGCCCAAAAACAAGCGATTCACTGAATCGTGGTACATTGAAAATTTCCAAGTGGATAAATTGGTTAATCGCTGCTGTAGCTTTATTGAAGGCGTAAAAGTATGCCGTTTTGACGAAGCCATGGAAACTGTTTTCGCTCAAGAAATGGAGTTGCACCGCGAACACTGGTTGTTTCATTTTTTATGGATAACGTTATGGCTGAAGTCTCGTGCGCGTAAAAACGAGCGCTCATGGCAAGACAGTT
>CANJSM010000027.1 GCA_947477015.1 Legionellaceae bacterium | reverse complement strand
GCATGTGGTTTGGACTTGTATAAAATCTCCTTGAGCGCACAGGTTAGATCTAATAACTGTATTTTGACTAGGATTTTTTCTGCAACTGTTGATTTTAATACGTTATTGTTGGGCCAAGGCCCAACCTACGGCAGGTTGATCAAATTTTAATGCGACAGCCGTGTAGAGACACTGAATAATCTGCATTTTTGGCGTAGTCGCCTCTTGAACAACAATCTTTCATTTTGTATTTTTACGTCAAAGCCTATAAGATCGAATTCCCTACTCTTTGTGCAAGAGCAGGGAGATACCAGCAGTTATACTCTTAAGGCTTGCTCATCATCAATAATTTCGACACGATCCCGCGGCAAAATAGTCATGCCAATGGTTGCAGCGAAGTGGTTCCTGAATATATCTTCAATATTTTCAGAGCTGGGCTCTTCTATAGGCGCTAACGTTCTATTTGCACCAGATCTGGCTTTGAAAAAGCAGTAAGAAGCGACCCCTGCCACCGAGCCTACGCCAGTAAATATCCCAGCGGTACTTAAGGTAATAATGGATGCCACGGCCAAGGCAGGTATAAGAAGCGCATAAACACTCACAACACCACTCACTATACAACCGAGAAGAAAATTGGTATTTATAGATGATGGATTTTGTACGGAATTGACCGCACTGCTTGTATTTTCAATCAAGTTAGCACCACCAGCAGAACCTCTCTCATTCCTCGATGATGTAGCGTGATACTTTACTTCAAAACGATAAGGGGGATTAATTCGCAAATAAGTATTTAGTTGAGCTGCCACTTTATCCAAGTCAACCCAGAAACTAAGAACAGGAGATGTTTGCCCCGAGTTCACTTGTAAATCACAAGTCATGCCAATGTGATTGCGCTTTTTCGGTGTGGGACCAGTATGGAACGCCTCTGCATAAACCCGACTCAAAAACTCTTCGCTTACGTCCTCTTCTGTCAATTTTTCTTTTGCGGATTTTAAAAAGTGCTCTAGGGGGGTATCTATTGTGAAGTCTGCGCGCCAGTTATTTAAATTTCTGGTAACATAAAAAAGATTCCAACCATTGGCGCATTCCAACTCGGTCAGTAAAACATTAAATATTTCTTGAGCCTGTTGTTGGGTCTTCATGTAGTTACTCCAAATTCAAATAAAATAATGGTTTTTTATTGTACGGAAACACAAGTCGTTTGTCATGTTTTTTTCTCCGTTATAATAATTTGGATCAAAACCTTATTTGTGTAAAAAAACACAAAACTTTTGGCTATCTTATCTTATGATTCTATATCTGCACTTAACTTTAGAAGCTCGCCTGACATGCGCATGTTTTGTTCGCTGTCTATATCGATTTTATTACCATAGACCTTTGGAACTAACTTACATGCTAACCATTTACGAGTATCAACATTCTTCATATATTATGAAGAATAAAACATACGCTGAACGTGTGCTTGAACTAGCAAGCCAAAAAGAAATAATCAGACTCCGCGATCTTAAGGAAATAGACATCCCGCGGGTTGTTTTGACAGGCCTCATACGAAGCGGTCTATTGGAAAAAATTGCTCGTGGCTAGATACGAATAATAACGAATAGTTGAGAATGATTTGAGAAGAAGAATCAATGTGTTATGTGCCGTTGCGAACCATTGATAACTGTTTCAAAGTTAATCAATGGTACCGAGGGTCGGAGTCGAACCGACACAGTGTCACCACTACCGGATTTTGAATCCGGCGCGTCTACCAATTCCGCCACCCCGGCACAGGGTCGCCCATTATAACAAAGAAAATCAGTTTCGCAATGGGCTAATGTAATTTATTTTAAGATTCAGTGATCTCTATCATTTTTTGCAACGCTTTTTTTGCATTTTCAATCACCCAGGTTTGATCGGTGGTTTCTAGGCGATTTCTGGTGCCGGTAAATTCATTCACCATGTCACCTGCTAGGACTTCATTGTATTGCATGGATTTGCCTTGACGCAGCAAATCCAGCAGTCCTACCAAATGTGGCGCGTCGTTTCTGGACATGGTAGCGCAGCCGCAGCCAACACCTTTTTCATGGGCTGCTCTTGGCGCTTCTGCTAAATTAACCACCTCGATTTGCAAAGCTTTGCAGTGTTGCTTGAGGTTTTCCACCATGTGGTTTTCAGTGCCAATGGCGTAACGTCGGGTGCCTGTTCTATCATTAACAACCTGATCCCAAATAAACGCCGTAGAGCCTGCATGTTGGGCTACGCGAATGACGTCATTACGACACTCAGGATGGACAATGGTCGTGTAGCCTTGTTTATTCCAGTAGTCACACATCTCGGGTTGGTAATGCGTATGGACTGCGCATTCGCTAGAAAATAAAATTAACTCGGCGCGGTCGAAGCGAGCCAAGGTTTCTTTATCTTGCGCTTCAAGGGAGTATTGCGCTCCTGCCGTACCACCTGGCCAGTAGGCAATATTTTTTATCCCTAGCCAGTATGCGACGTTTTCGCCCATGTGTTGGTCTGGAATAAAGAGAATTTTTTTATTTTGACGTTGTGCCCATTGGAATATCTTTTTGACATTTGAACTGGTGCAAACAGCACCACCTTGAGCGCCCGTCATGGCTTTCACTCGTCCTGACGTATTCATATAGCAGACGGGAAGAATGTTGTCGGCACCAAAACGTGCATTTAAATCAACAAACGCGGGCTCAACCATAAAATCTTTAGCCAGCATTTCCATGGTGCAACCTGATTTGGGATTGGTGATGTAAACGTGCTGGTTTGGATTGGCTAAAATACTAATGGATTCGGCCATGAAGTGCACGGCAGATTCAACAATCACGGATTTTTCAGGATGATTTGCTGCCATTAAAGCCAGTTGGTATGAATCGCCAATTTGTCCACCAAATTGCTCAATCAAACGAACAATGTCGCCACCCATGTAATAGTGTGCCAGTAGCAATAGTTTATCACCAAAATGATCTTGTGCCTTACGCATGTAAGGAGTCATCCAAGCTAAAACCGTGGTTAACTTGCGATCAGGGAGGGCCTGATATGCTTCTGCATAAGGCATGAACTCGGTTTGATACCAGTCCAGTGGATAGTCGCTTTGACATATGCTCATGTCATTGGTGATCCGCATCAGGGTTTTTTCAGGTTGGTATATCTCATGAGGTTTAAACATGACAGGCCTCTCTAATTATACAAATGGAAAAGGAGTTTGTGGTGCATTCAGGCGAGAAATGCTTTCAGCAGCTTGTGCATTTTTATTCGGGAAATCTTCACGGAAATGACCGCCTCTGGATTCTCTACGAGCCAGTGCGGCTCGAACAATCAATTCAGCGTTGAGGATAATATTTCGTAATTCGATAAAATCGCGTGTGATGCTGTGATTCCAGTAATACTCTTCGATGATTTTATGACGGCGTGTTATCAAGTGTAATAAGTCTTGTAAACCCGCTTCTGTGCGAACAATCCCTGCATACGAGGTCATCTCACCTCGAAGACTACGCCAGTGGGCATTGATTTGACTGGCTCGACGGGTATTCACCTCACCAGGCGAGCTCCATCCCGTGATGTTGTCAGAAAGTTTGCTCGGTTTGGAGGTGTCAATGAGCGTGCAGCGTGCAGCGTTTGATGCCATGACCACGGCTTCAACCAGTGAGTTGCTGGCTAAACGATTCGCGCCATGTAATCCAGTAAAGGCGACCTCACCAATGGCATATAATCGTTTGAGATCAGTTCGACCATCTACATCTGTTAAGACGCCACCGCATTGATAATGAGCAGCAGGCACGACAGGAATCATGTCCTGACACATGTCGATGCCAATCGACAGTAGTGTCGTGTAAATTTGAGGGAAACGTTTCTTTAGAAACGCTTTGGACTGATGCGTAATGTCTAAATTAACAAAACCCTGATGACTTTGTTCCATCTCGTTGAATATTGCACGCGAAACCACATCCCTTGTCGCAAGCTCCATTTGTTCTGGTGCATACTGTGACATAAAGCGCTGTCCGGTGTCGGCATTTTTAAGTAGAGCACCTTCACCACGAACTGCTTCTGAAATTAAAAAATTATTAAGAGAATGGTGGTGCAATAACGTAGGATGAAATTGGTAAAACTCCATGTTTCCAACACGTGCGCCAGCTCGAAAAGCCATGGCGACACCATCTCCTGTTGCCACCATGGGATTGGTTGTATAGCGGTAAGTTTTACCGGCACCACCGGTTGCAAGCACCACACAATGTGAAGAAAACGCATGGATTCGGTGGGTTTGACAATCCAGAATATATGCCCCTAACACTTCCCCTTGGTTATCGGTTCGATGCGGGTGATAATGCGTGATTAAGTTGACTGCGACATGGTTTTCAAAAAAATGAAGTTGTGAGCGTTGGCGTGCAGCACGAAGTAGGGCTTCAATCACCGTCATGCCGGTTTGATCACCACAATTGTAGATGCGACGATGGGAGTGGCCGCCTTCTTGTGCTAACGCGTACTGTCCGTTTTTCTCTTGGGTAAAGAGAACCGGATACTCTTGCAATTGCTCAATGGCGTGAGGGGCTTGTCGAATAATGCACTCTACCGAAGGCGCATAGCATAAACCATCCCCCGACAGCATCGTATCAGAAATGTGTGATTCGAGAGAGTCTTCTGGCATGGATACGGCTGCAATACCGCCTTGGGCATAACGACTGTTGCACTCGTTGGCATCTGCTTTGCAAATGATAGCAATTTTTAATTGTGGTTGCAGCTGACTTAATTGCATGCAGTAATGCAAACCTGCTAGCCCACTGCCAATGACCAACACGTCAAATTGGTACATTTTTCCCTGTTGAGAGAGCGATGTACTCATGAAAATGCTTTGACTAGCTGTGTTGCAAGACCTGTGTATTTTTCAGGGGTCAAAGCCAATAGGCTTTTTTTGGCGTCAGCAGGAATATCCAAATCTTGAATAAACTGCTGGAGACGCTCTCCATCAACGCATGAACCACGTGTTAAATCACGCATTTGCTCATACGCGTTGGGGAGCTGATAGCGGCGCATGACTGTTTGAATGGCTTCGCTTAAAATTTCCCAGTTTGAGTCCAGATCGCGTTTAAGTGCGGACTTACTGATATGGAGTTTGTCGTTGCCTTTTGCAATGGATTGATAGGCAATGAGCGCATAAGCAAATGCGACGCCAAGATTTCGTAAGACTGTTGAATCAGACAGATCGCGTTGCATACGAGATTGCGTTAATTTATTGGCAAAATGATCGAACAAAGTATTCGCTAAACCTAAATTGCCCTCAGCATTTTCAAAGTCAATGGGATTGACTTTATGCGGCATGGTGGATGAACCCACTTCTGCGGCGACTGTCTTTTGTTTGAAGTAACCTAATGATATGTAGCTCCAAACATCGCGGGTATAATCGAGTAAAATATTGTTGATACGAATCATCAAATGCGATATTTCTGCAATACCATCATGGGGCTCAATTTGAGTGGTGTAGGCATTAAAAGATAGCCCAAGTGAGGTAACAAAATTAGAGCAATGCTTGCGCCAATCTACTTCAGGGTAAGCAATAATGTGGGCATTGTAATTGCCAACGGCACCATTGCATTTAGCCGCAATCAATACTTCAGCTAATTGCTGCATCGGGCGTTTTAGGCGCGCAGAAAAATTAATTAATTCTTTCCCCAATGTAGATGGAGTAGCTGGCTGACCGTGTGTACGAGACAACATCGCAGCACTGGCGTATTTTTTTCCAAGCAGGGTGATTCCACCGGTTATTTCCGCCAATGTGGGCTGGATAACTTGTGCTATCGCCTCTTTCATCATCAATGCGTACGCTAGATTATTAATGTCTTCAGACGTACAGCCAAAATGAATGAAACTGGTAATTGATTTTAATTCTTGGGATTGTAATAGTTTATCTCGGAGATAATATTCGACTGCCTTCACATCATGATTAGTTTTCTTTTCATAAGCTTTGACTTTTTCAGCTTCTTTTTCATCAAATTTAGCGAGTACGTCCGCAAGAAAAGCGAGAGAAGCTTTGCTCATTGGAGGTACTTCAGTAATCATGGCGTTGTCTGATAATGATTCCAACCAGCGGACTTCAACCATTAGTCGATAATAAATCAGTGCAAATTCACTAAAATAGGGACTTAATAAGCAGGTTTTTTTTAGATATCTTCCGTCGACAGGCGATATGGCATTTAAAGAAGTCAAGGTCATGGGCGTATCATCATAAAAGTAAAGCACATATAATAGTAGATGCGGAGGCATATGTGAATCATAACATTGGACAAAGCAAGAAATACCTGCTCGCCGAAGTGTTTTTAGTTTTTTTTATAGACTAATTGTGATTATTCTGTCATCAGCAGAGCGAAGGCTCTTCTAAATAGCACCGTACCAAATGTTGGATATATCTTCCTGGCTTCGAGCAGTTGTGAATGATCATTCACATCCGTTGATAAATTCAGTAGAATGGCTCTTATTTTTTATGGACTTTGGAGTATTTATGGCAGGCTGCGCGTATACGATTGATTTTCAACACCTAGGAATGCACGATCTGGATAAAGTTGGTGGGAAAAATGCATCACTAGGGGAAATGATTAGTCATCTGTCTGCCAAAGGTGTTGTAGTGCCCGGAGGGTTTGCTACTACAGCGGATGCATTTCGTGAATTTTTAAAACATGAGCAATTGGATGAAAAGATCCATGCATTATTGAGCGAACTCGACATTGAAGACGTTCGAGAGCTGGCTATAGTTGGGAAGAAAATTCGTGACCTGATGGTCAATACGCCTTTTCCTGCAGAGCTGGAACGCGATGTTCGAACCAGTTATGAGGGGTTGGTCAAGCACATTGGTCATGCAAATTTTAGCGTAGCAGTACGTTCTTCAGCAACAGCGGAAGACTTACCAGATGCGTCTTTTGCCGGACAACAAGAAACGTTTTTAAACGTAACGGGTATTGATAATATTCTGTCTTCTATAAAAGAAGTCTTTGCATCGTTATACAATGATCGTGCTATCGCATACCGTGTTCATCATGGGTTTGATCATCATGACGTGGCCTTATCTGCTGGCATCCAGCAGATGATTCGCAGTGATTTGGCGGTCAGTGGCGTGATGTTTACCATGGATACCGAGTCTGGTTTTGATGAAGTGGTTTTCATTACCTCCTCTTATGGTTTAGGTGAAATGGTCGTGCAGGGCGCTGTGAATCCAGATGAATTTTATGTTCACAAACCCAGTCTACTTTCAGGCCATGCTGCGGTGATTCGTCGTAATTTAGGCACTAAAGCTATTAAAATGGTGTATTGTGATGATCCTTCTTTGGCGCGCACAGTCAAAACATTGGATGTGGATCTAGGAGAACGACGCCAGTTCTCGTTAACTCCTTCTGAAATTGAACAGTTGGCTTATCACGCACTAATTATCGAACAACATTATGGCCGACCAATGGATATTGAGTGGGCCAAAGACGGCGTTGATGGCAAGTTGTATATTCTGCAAGCAAGACCCGAGACGGTTAAAAGCCGTGACAATAAACAAGTGCTTGAGCGCTATTCGTTAACAAAGACAGGTCCGGTATTAAGCGAAGGCCGAAGCATTGGCCAGCGTATCGGACAAGGGCGCGTTCGAGTGATAAGCTCGATTGATGAAATGCATCGTGTTGAACCAGGCGATGTGTTGGTGTCAGACATGACTGATCCTGATTGGGAGCCGGTGATGAAGCGCGCATCAGCCATTGTCACTAATCGTGGCGGACGAACTTGTCACGCGGCGATCATTGCACGTGAACTGGGTATTCCCGCAGTGGTCGGTTGTGGGGATGCCACAGAGACGATCCGTGATGGCGACATGGTCACGGTGAGCTGTGCTGAGGGAGATACGGGGTTTGTTTACGAAGGGTTACTGCCCTTTGAACATGTCCATCTTAATATAGATAATATGCCTGAATTGCCGGTTAAGGTCATGTTAAACGTAGGCAATCCGGACCGCGCATTTGCCTTTCAGTCGGTTCCCAATTCAGGTGTAGGCTTAGCACGCTTGGAGTTTCTTATTTCTAATAGCATTGGCATCCATCCTAAAGCGCTATTGCACTACGATACATTAACCGATCCAGAGTTAAAACAATTAATTGACCAAAAAACAGCAGCCTATGCCTCACCTGTAGAGTATTACATCGAACGCTTAAAAGAAGGGGTAGCCACGATCGCTGCCGCATTTTATCCCAAGCCTGTCATCGTTAGATTATCGGACTTCAAATCAAACGAATATGCAAACCTTGCCGGTGGTCAGTTGTATGAACCACACGAAGAAAACCCAATGCTCGGTTTTAGAGGTGCAGGGCGTTATGTTTCAGATAATTTTGCTGAGTGTTTTGCTTTGGAATGTGTTGCCATAAAGCGTGTCCGCGAAGACATGGGGCTCACCAATGTTGAAATCATGATTCCTTTTGTCAGAACAGTGACCGAAGCATCTAAAGTGATTGATGCGCTGAAAAAACAAGGTCTTGAGCGGGGCAAAAATGGCCTGCGCATTATCATGATGTGTGAACTGCCTTCTAATGCTTTATTAGCTAATGCGTTTCTTGAGTATTTCGATGGATTTTCCATCGGCTCGAATGACCTCACTCAATTAACGCTGGGACTAGATCGTGATTCGGGCTTGGTTGCAGCCCAATTTGACGAGCGTGATGCGGCCGTGAAGGCTCTGTTACACATGGCTATTTCTGCTTGCAAAAAACAGGGCAAATACATTGGGATTTGTGGTCAAGGCCCCTCTGATCATCAAGATTTTGCAGAGTGGTTAATGCAAGAGGGCATTGATAGCATGTCCTTGAATCCAGATTCTGTGTTAGATACTTGCTTGTTTCTTGGAAAAGTATCAGGGACTAACTCAAGGTGATCACAGCAGCGGTCCACCATCTTGATCCGGCTGGCCCAATTATTTGTTGGGTCACGCTGATTTTCTTTTTTGGGTTGATAGGGCGATACCTTGCAAAAAAAATGAACCTGCCGGGGGTGTTGGGTGAGTTACTAATGGGCGTTCTCGTTGGCAATGTATGTTATTATTTTGGCATGCAATTGGCCGTTATATTGCGAGAAGGCTCGGCCATATTTAATATCATGACCACTGTTTTTTCAGGCGTGCCACTTGCAAAAGCGGTTAACCTCGTGATTCCCAACGCGCATTATGCGAGTGAAGTGACAACAGCTTTAAGCGGTAAAAATGGAACGGAGTTGTTTAAAATCGCATACGTTGTTGATGTTTTTTCTCGATACGGCGTTATCTTTTTGTTATTCATGGTAGGCCTTGAGAGTTCCGTAGCTGAGCTTAAGCAAACAGGTCGTGCATCGATTCAAGTCGCCGTTATTGGTGTGGTCGCTCCCATCGTGCTGGGTCTTTTAGTGACTCGTTGGCTAATGCCCGATGCTTCATTTCAAGCGGATTTATTTGTCGCAGCGACCTTGTCTGCAACCAGTATAGGCATCACTGCCCGCGTTTTGAAAGACATGAAGAAATTGCGCACTCGCGAGGCTAAAACCATTTTAGGGGCCGCGATGATCGATGATATTCTCGGCTTGATTATCTTGGCTATTGTCAGCAGTATCGTGATTAGCGGGGTGATCGATTTACCTGTGGTTGCTCGGGTCGTTATATCCGCGGCGCTATTTTTTGTCAGCGCGCTCTGGATTGGACCTGTGGTTGTTCGAAAAACAGTGACCCTCTTCAATTCGTTTGAATTATGGGAAGCGAAATTATTCACAGCTTTTTTATTCGTGATGTGCTTGTCTTGGATTGCGACAAAAGTTCAATTGGCAACCATAATTGGTGCATTTGTGGCCGGTCTCATTCTTCACGAAGGATTTTTTGAGTCACGCGAGCAAGTTGGTAAGCGTTCATTGAGTATAAAAAAATTGGTTGGACCCTTAGAGGCCATTTTAGCGCCATTATTTTTTATGCTGATTGGGATTCAAGTAAAAATAGAAACATTTTTTAATGGGCATGTTTTACTTATCGCTGCGAGCTTAATTGTTGCTGCTGTATTGGGGAAATTAATCAGTGGGTTAGGTGCAAATCGTAAAGACGATAGACTACTGATTGGCATTGGTATGTTGCCACGCGGAGAAGTAGGTTTAGTGTTTGCATCCATCGGTAGAACGTTAGGGGTTATCTCTGATGAGCTATTTTCAGCCATTATTTTGATGGTGATTGTCACGACGATCATAGCACCACCTTGGCTGACCCTGCGTTATGCAAAGCAGCCTTCAACTTAATCCATTCTCTCTGGAATAAACAACATGACTCCTGATGCGGTTTATGTAGTAAAAGACGTTCAAAATGCTCTTTTAGAGGACGTGGGTGCTGGTGATGTCACAGCCGCGTTGCTCCCACCTGAAAAAATAGTAGAAGCTGTTATTATTTCCCGTGAACCCATGTTGGTTTGCGGACGAGCTTGGGTCGATGAAACGTTTGCACAGATTGATTCTGCAATCACTTTGCAATGGATGGTAGAAGAGGGGGCGTGGCTTGATAAGGCGTCTACACTCTGCGTACTCCGTGGTTTTGCGCGCAGCATTCTTACCGCAGAACGCACGGCACTAAATTTTCTTCAAACACTCTCTGCAACAGCAACACAAACACACCATTACTTGCAAGGCTTAAACGGCTCTAAAACACGGTTACTCGATACGCGCAAGACGCTTCCAGGTTTACGTCGAGCACAAAAATATGCAGTAGCCTGTGCGGGTGGCACTAATCATCGCTTAGGTTTGTTTGATGCGTTTTTAATCAAAGAGAATCACATTAAAGCGTGTGGATCGATACGTTTAGCCATTGAGAAGGCAAGACAACATGCGCCTGATTTGTTAGTAGAAGTGGAAGTGGAAACTTTGGATGAATTGCGTCAAGCACTCGATTGCATGCCGGATCGCATCATGCTGGATAATTTTAACATAGACATGATAGAAGAAGCCGTGGGCATCAATCAGCATCGTTGTGAACTTGAGGCTTCAGGTGGCATTGATTTATCAACTATAGGGCGTATTGCGCAAACAGGCGTTGATTTTATTTCTGTTGGTGCGATAACAAAATCAGTTCATGCCATAGATTTGAGTTTATTGATTAAGGATTAGGATGACTCATGAATAAAAAAATAGTGTTTACAGGTGGTGGAACAGCCGGACACGTTACACCTAACATGGCATTAATTGAACTACTACAGCGTGAAGACTGGAAAATCGATTACATTGGCTCTATCAATGGTGTTGAAGAGTCGATGATTAAAGCAATCAATATTCCTTATCATGCCATTCGTTGTGGAAAATTACGTCGCTACTTTAGTTGGAAAAATTTTTACGATCCATTCAATATGCTGTTGGGTATTGTGCAGTCTTTGGTGTTGTTACGTCAGCTTAAACCCAATGTTATTTTTTCTAAAGGTGGCTTTGTGGCATTACCCGTTGTCATCGCGGCATGGATTAATCGTATTCCAGTTATCGCTCATGAATCTGACATGAGCCCCGGCTTGGCCAATCGATTGAGCTTTCCGTTTGTCAATAAAATCTGTGTGACTTTTGCTGCGGCAAAAAAGCATTTTAAGCGCAAAGACAAAGTGGTAGTTACAGGAACGCCCATTCGCCAACAATTATTCGCTGGTGACAAAGAGCGTGGCTTGGCGTTGTGTGGATTTACTGCTGAAAAACCATGCTTGTTAATTATGGGCGGTAGCATGGGTTCTAGCGCGATCAATCAATCGTTAAGGAAAGCATTGGATGATTTGAGCGAGCGTTTTCAGGTGATTCATTTATGCGGAAAAGGCAACCTCGATTCTAGGTTGAAACATAAAACAGGCTATTGCCAATTTGAGTACGCAAACAGCGAACTCCCCGATTTGTTTGCAGCAACGGACGTAGTGATTTCACGCGCCGGTGCCAATTCACTGTGTGAAATTTTAGCTCTAGGAAAACCTCACGTCTTGATTCCGTTGTCATTAAAGGCCAGTCGAGGCGATCAAATTCAAAATGCTCGTTATTTTGAACAGCAGGGCATTAGTGTGGTGATACAAGAGGAGGCGTTGACGCCTCTCAGTCTAATCTCAGCGGTTGATGAGGTCGTTTCAAGGCAAACTGAAATCATGACTCGAATTCATGCGCTAAACATTGAATCAGCTAGTCAAATCATTGCTGATATGATTAAATCTATTTAGGGATGACTTGATTCAAAAGAAGTAATTTATCCAACGCAATGGAGGGGAAAAATGAATAAGTTAAAACTGATGACTATTGGATTTGTTTTATTCAATTTATTGGTGTTGCAAGAGTCATATGGAACAGGTTCCGATCGAGATATCCAACAATGTGGCGATGGGACCATATTAAGTTGTGATAATACTAATGAAACAATTAGCTGTAAATGTGTTTCTCACAGTTTGAAACAAGAACAATAAACTTCCTGATGCTCCACCGGTACTCGTGAGACATGGCGATTTACCTGAGCGAACCATTCAGACTGGTCTCGGAGATGCCCGTATAAGAGTTCCTAAGGTTTGTGACAGGAGTCGGCCGTGATGAAATTCAATAGAAACCTGCTAACCACAATACAGTCGTTGTTCAGCATTACCCCATTAATTGGGTTAGTGTTGTCAATAAGCTTTGCAGACGCATCTGCCAGCCATCATGCGCTAAATAAACAATCCCGTTATGTTCCCGGCGTAGTGTCTATTACACAGGATCATCGCTACATTCGCACACATGATGCGCGTATTTATTGGAAAATAAGCCCTTATTACCTGTCTCAACCCACAGATTCTTCATGTTCGTTGGCCTCAGCAACCATGGTGGTGAATGCACTGCGTATCCCTCAAATACAGTATGCCAACCAAAAGCTCGCAACAACCGATGGTGTTGTGCACAGTACTCATAATGCATGGGAAAATAGTGTCAAACAAGGTGGTGATGGTGTGACGCTGGACCAATTCGGTTCCTTTTTATCACAAGCCATGAAAGCTTATAATATTCTACCGACTAGGCTTGAAGTCATACATGCAACAAGCGTCAAAGACATTGCTAGAATATTTCACCAAGCCCTATTGGAAGGTGAAAAGACTGGACAAACATTTATTATTGTAAATTTTGATAAAAAAGTCATAAGCGGAACTGAACATGTTGGACATTTTGCACCAGTTGGTGCTTATGATGCGAATACAAAACGTGTGTTGATCATGGATCCTTTTCGAGAACTTTTTGAACCTTATTGGGTGCCTGAACATCAATTACTGCAGGGAATGGAGACAGTGGATTCAATAGCACACAAAAACCGTGGGTTTGTTATTGTGACGTTAAAATAAAAAGTATCTATTCACCATTGTTGGGCCAAGGCCCAACCTACAATAGTTAGATCAAATTTTAGTGCGATAGCCGTGCGTCAAACTGCTGTAGGAGATGCTTTTAAAAAGAAAACCCCATTTGTATTGGGGTAGGGTCGTTTTTACAAATTTGTTTAAAATTGATTTAAATGAGTATAATGATCAAATTCAATGGATTATTTCCGAGGGTTGCATGACTACATCACAATTGGCCATAGGGGTATTCGATTCCGGCATGGGGGGGTTAACGGTTTTGCGCGCTTTGCGTGAGAACTTGCCTCACGAATCATTCATTTATTTGGGTGATACGGCTCGCTTGCCTTATGGGACAAAAAGTCAAAATACAGTGCAACAGTACGCTATACAAATGGCTCGTTTGTTGGTAGAGCGGCGAATAAAGGCTTTGGTGATAGCATGCAATACGGCAACTACTGCCGCCTTGCCTTATTTGCAAGAGTTATTGCCTGATATACCGGTGCTAGGCGTATTATCACCAGGCGCATCTGCAGCTGTGGCTGCAACAAAAAATCAACGCATTGCGGTATTAGCTACTGAAACAACGATTGCTGCGAATGCTTATCAACAGTTGATTCATAGTAAATTACCTAATGTTGCCATTCATGCTCGCGCTTGCAGTGTTTTAGTGGCGCTCGCGGAAGAGGGGATGGTTGATAATGCTGTTGCACGTGAAGCATTGCAACATTATCTGTCTGATATAGCTGATGAAGATACGGTGTTACTTGGTTGCACACATTTCCCTGTGTTTAAACCGCTGTTAAGCACGTTGCTTCCCGCAGGAGTCAGTGTGGTCGATTCAGCTGATGCGACAGCTTCGGCATTAAGGCAGTTATTGGAGGAGAAAGCATTATTAACCCACTCAAAAGCATCCGGCGGGGCGCGATATCTAGTCACGGATTCCGTGAAACGCTTTCAGTCGGTAGGTGAGATTTTTCTAGGCGCGCCCTTACTGGCTAGTGACATTGAGTTAGTGGATGTTCAGTTAAATAAGTCGGGGGGCTAAGGCTTCGAGACGGCGTAAAGCCTCCTCAGCCCGAACGTAACGCTCGCGGTACGACGGACTTCGGACTAGAACATTTCAATCTCGTGGCGGACGTTCCATTAGGTGATTAACTGCTTCTTTAGCGCTTACTTCACCTAATAACAGCGCATTCACTTCTGAGCAAATGGGCATGTCAACGCCAAATTTCAACGCTAACGCACAAACCTGCGCAGCATTGTACTTGCCTTCAACCACTTGACCAATTTGCTTCTCAGCTTCCAGAAGACTAATACCTTGTCCTAGCAATAAACCAAATCGTCGGTTACGTGATTGATCATCTGTACACGTTAACACCAGATCACCTACACCAGCTAGCCCCATGAATGTATTGGATTGCGCGCCTAAGCGTTCACCTAAACGGCTCATTTCAGCAAGCCCTCGAGTAATTAACGCAGCTTTTGCATTGGCGCCGTACTTTAAGCCGTCGCTGATACCGCAGGCTATCGCCAGCACGTTTTTAACAGCACCACATAATTGCACACCGATATAATCATGAGATAAATACACGCGCATGTTATCTTTATGAAGGATGCTTCGCATGGCTTTTAGGTAGTTTGTATTTTTCCCGGCAATGACAATCGCAGTCGGTAGCTTCAGAGCTACTTCGCGTGCGAAAGACGGGCCAGAAATAACAGCAAACGGTAACGAATCGCCCCATTTTTTAGAGACTATCTCACTCAACAGTTCATGAGTAACTGGATCGACTCCTTTGGTCAACCATGATAAATCATGTGGCTTTTGAGTTATTTGAGATAACAAACTGGCAAATGCATGAGAGGGTACTGCAATAATGATGTGGTCTGATTGCTTGATGCACTCATCGAGACTAGCAATAGGTTTAAGCGTTGCTGGAAAAGGAATATTAGGTAAATAGCGTTGATTACACTGGTTTTGTTGCATGTCGCTAACATGTTGTGGGTTATGTGCCCACAACATGACGCGATGTCCAACACTTGCCATGTGAATCGCAACTGCAGTACCCCAAGATCCGGCTCCAAGCACGGCAATTGTCGAGGTTTTCATGATTTAGTGCGTTGCTTCAGTGGATTGTGCTTGCAAAGCCTGTTTTTTTTCTTCTTGTTGTTGCATATAGAGCGCATCAAAATTGATGGGCGCCAAAACCAATTGAGGAAAACTACCCCGAATGACTTCAGCAGTGATGGCTTCACGAGCATAAGGGAATAAAATGTTAGGACAGAAACTACCTAGTAGGTGGTCAAGCTGTTCAGGAGCTGGGCCTTGTATCGTGAAAATGCCACCTTGTTGCACTTCAACTAAAAATGCGGTTGTACCATGATTTTTAACTGTTGCTGTGACAGTTAGAGCAACTTCGTAAACACCGTCATCCAGTTTTGTATGTTGTGTGTTTAAATCCAAAGATAATTCTGGTTCCCATTTTTGCTGAAATACAGCAGGCGTATTGGTGGTTTCAAATGATAAATTTTTGATATAAATACGTTGGATCATAAATTGTGCTTCAGAACCTTCTTGTTGTTCTTGATGGGTTTGTTCAGTCATGATGAGTCCTATCCTTTTAAAAGTTTATCTAACTGCCCTGTTTTATCGAGGGCAAATAAATCATCGCAGCCACCGATGCTGTGGCCATCTATAAAGACCTGTGGTACTGATGTTCGATTGCTTTTAGCAATCATTTCATCACGCTTATCCGGATGCTGGTCAATACGGATGTCAGTATACACAACCCCTTTGGTTTCTAGCAATTGCCGCGCACGTACACAGTAGGGGCAATACTCCGTAGAGTACATTAATACGTTAGCCATGCTTATTTTCCCTTAATCAGGGGTAGACCGTCTGTTTGCCAAGCTGCAATGCCACCAGCCAGCATCATGGGTTGAGTAAACCCTTGGGTACGTAATTTAGCTGCAAGTGTGGCAGATTGCAAACCCTTGGCACAAACAAGAACGATGGGCTTACTTTTGTATTTATCCATACGACCTTGATTGAAGTCCTCAGTAGACGCGAGTACCGCATCAATAATATGACCTGTACGAAACGCTTCAGCTTCGCGTAAATCGATGACTACAGCATTTTCATGATTAATCATCTCGACAACTGAGGCAGTAGACAGCGCTTTGCCCTGCTTTTTATGAGACAGTAGTTCGGTGATGAAAATAACAATGAGAATGACAATTAAAGCGGCCCATAGTTGCCAATGATGTGTTACAAATTGAGTGAGTTGATCCATGTAAAATGACCTTATCTAGTGTGAATGGGTGAATTATCTCAGATTGGTTAGAGAACGCAAGGAATTAAGATATCTTTAAAAAACGTGAGTTTTTAGAGCGTTCTGTGCAACCTTGGACGGTGTACTTGGATACTCGATTTCCCAGTTCTGTAGGTCTAATTCCGTTCCGTTCAAAAATTTATAAACATATGTCGATTTTCAATTAAATTTGAGTTAAAGTATCCAACAAAAAATATGAGGTGATTATGGGCATGATCAGAAGTCTCAGGGGGATCTTCTCCAATGACTTGTCAATTGACTTGGGAACTGCAAATACGCTGATTTATGTCAGAGATAAAGGGATAGTGCTTAATGAGCCATCCGTGGTTGCATTAAGAAACGAATCAGGGCAAAAACGTGTTGCTGCAGTGGGTATTGAAGCAAAACGCATGCTAGGACGCACCCCTGGCAATATAAATGCGATTCGACCCATGAAAGATGGGGTTATTGCTGATTTTTTCGTTACTGAGAAAATGCTGCAACACTTTATACATAAAGTTCATGAGAATCGTTTTCTGAGACCTAGCCCTCGCGTATTAATTTGTGTGCCTTGTGGCTCAACACAAGTGGAGCGACGTGCTATCCGTGAATCTGCTATGGGCGCGGGTGCTCGCGAAGTGTTTCTGATTGAGGAGCCAATGGCTGCTGCTTTAGGTTCAGGCATGCCTGTTGAAGAAGCTAGCGGCTCAATGGTTGTCGACATTGGTGGCGGTACCACTGAAGTTGCCATTATTTCATTGAGTGGTATTGTCTATCACCAATCAGTACGAATCGGCGGCGACAAATTTGATGATGCGATTGTCTCTTATGTTCGTCGCAACTACGGTACACTCATTGGTGAAACCACAGCCGAACGCATTAAACATGAAATCGGTTCAGCTTATCCTAGCCGTGATTTGTTTGAGATTGAAGTGCGAGGCAGAAATTTAGCTGAAGGGATTCCACGCAGTTTCACCCTCACCAGTGCTGAAATATTAGAAGCGCTACAAGAGCCTTTATCCGGTATCGTAGGTGCTGTCAGAGCTGCACTTGAGTTAGCTCCACCAGAGCTTGCTGCGGATATTGCTGAGCGTGGTATGGTACTGACCGGTGGTGGTGCTCTGTTGAAAAACATGGACATATTACTGATGGAAGAAACGGGGCTGCCCGTACTTGTAGCAGAAGATCCACTGACGTGTGTTGCACGTGGTGGTGGTAAGGCTTTAGAAACCATGGACTTACGTGGCGGTGATTTCCTCTCTACAGAATAACACTCAAAACAGGCTTTTTGCTAAGCGCAGTCATTCCTTTTCTGGATTTTTGATTGCGCTGGTTCTGTCTTTGAGTCTCATGATAGCCGACTTTCACTACCAATCACTTGGTCCGTTACGTCGTGGCTTTTCTTTGCTTGTAGCTCCCGTTCAGTACGCGGTTGATTATCCTGTGCGTATTTATGAGTGGATTTCATCACTAATGAGCACAAAAAAATCATTGATTGATGAAAACATGCAACTGCGTTATCAGCAAACCATGCTCGAAGCCCAGCTACAAAAACTCATGCTCATGAGAACTGAAAATTCAGAATTAAAAGAACTTCTATCGGCTTCCTCATCCGCAACCTCACATGCCATGGCCGCTCAAATTCTCGCCGTGGATACTAGTAGTGCAAGACAAGTATTAGTACTAAACAAAGGCTCGCGCGATGGGGTGTTTACAGGCCAGCCGGTATTGGACGCGAAAGGCGTCATGGGACAAATCATTGACGTTGGCTTAATGACTAGCACCGTCCTGCTTATATCTGATTCCAAGTGTGCTGTTCCCGTTAGAAATAACCGTACGGGCGAAAGGGCTATTTTGGTGGGCACTAATAGCATGAGTCATTTGTCACTGATAAATTTACCTGGAACTTCATCCATAGCTAAAGGTGACTTACTCGTGACCTCAGGGCTCGGTAGGCGTTATCCTGAGGGCTATCCGGTTGGGCTTGTTGAGCATGTTAAACACCTACCAGGGGATGATTTTATTACTGTCCGTGTTAGTCCCATTGCGTTATTAAATCGAAATCGTTTGGTTTTATTAATTTGGCCTGAAGAAGAACATGATCTATTAACAGCACAAATCAATGAGCGCATGAACTTTTTGGAGGGGAATTCATGAGATCTCTCAATGCGCGTTTTTTACTGGCGATTTTGCTCGTTTTGACGATGACCATTATTCCTCTGCCTGATGTGATTGCAGTATTTCGTCCGCCTTGGGTGATGTTATTTGTCCTTTATGTTCAGTTCTACTTACCACGGTATTTTAGAGTCACATGGGTCTTTATTCTAGGTTTATCCATGGATGTTTTGTTAGCCTCTGTTTTTGGTGAACATGCCTTTGCTTTGCTAGTTGCCTCGTGTCTTGCCGCGAGTAAAGCGCGACGATTTAACTTTTTTTCGATAGCGCAACAAATGATTTTAATTGCACTATTTTGCATGGTTTATCAACTAATTATCGTATTAATTGACTCATCACTGGGCTATAACAATAAAATTATGTTTGCGATTGGGACTATATTCTTGACCATGATTGTGTGGCCATGGGCTAAAATGCTCGCAGACAATACTTTGGGTTTTATGGATAAAAACTCGAAGATATAGCTTTGCCCAAACTTCAAATGGTATGATGGCTTCTTTTATCTGATCGGAGCAATTATTCATGACATTCGAAAAAATAAACGTGCCCACGCAAGGTGAGGCTATCACTGTTAATCCTGACTTTACGTTGAATATTCCCAATCATCCCATTATTCCTTTTATTGAAGGCGATGGCATTGGGATTGATGTCACTCCAGCGATGAGATTAACAGTCGATGCGGCTGTGAAAAAAGCCTACGGTGATAAAAAGAAAATTGCTTGGATGGAGATTTTCGCCGGTGAGAAAGCTACTCAAGTCTATGGTGCTGATCAATGGCTTCCGAAAGAAACGTTGGCTGCTATTAGGCAATATGTTGTGTCCATCAAGGGTCCTCTTACCACGCCTGTTGGCGGTGGTATTCGATCGCTAAATGTTGCAATTCGGCAAGAGCTTGATTTATATATTTGTTTACGTCCCGTTCGATATTTTACAGGGACCCCCAGTCCGGTTAAAGAGCCTTGGAAAACAGATATGGTGATTTTTCGCGAAAACTCAGAAGACATATATGCTGGGATAGAATGGAAAGCTGATTCTGCGGATGCAAAAAAACTGATTAAATTTTTACGTGAAGACATGGGCGTTGCAAAAATTCGCTTCCCTGAGCATTGCGGTATCGGCATTAAACCGGTGTCTAAAGAGGGTACTACACGTCTTGTTAAAGCAGCCATTCAATATGCTATTGATAATCACCGTGATTCTGTTACCTTGGTACATAAAGGTAATATCATGAAATTTACCGAAGGTGCATTCAAGGATTGGGGATACGAAGTAGCTCGCACTGAGTTTGGTGCGAAAGAATATCAAGGTGGACCTTGGTTGCAAGTGATAAATCCTGTCACAGGCCAAGTCATTGTCATTAAAGACGTGATTGCCGATGCCTTTTTGCAACAAATTTTATTAAGACCAGAAGAATACAGTGTTGTGGCTACATTGAATTTAAATGGTGATTATATTTCGGACGCCCTAGCCGCTCAAGTGGGTGGAATAGGCATAGCGCCAGGCGCCAATATTGGTGATGGGGTGGCTGTGTTTGAAGCGACCCATGGCACAGCACCTAAATATGCTGGTCAAGATAAAGTTAATCCTGGATCATTGATTTTATCCGCTGAAATGATGTTGCGACATATGGGTTGGACAGAAGCTGCTGACTTGATCATTAAGGGAACTGAAGAGGCCATTGAAGCTAAAACAGTTACTTATGATTTTGAACGCCAGATGACAGATGCAACCTGTGTTAGTTGTTCAGGTTTTGCTGAAGCCATTGTCAAACACATGTAATGATTTAACATTGCTGGGCCTTGGCCCAGCAATTGAATGGACCATAAAAATATCGTTGGAACTCATTTTTTTCTCGACGTCCTGAAGCGTCGGGGGTTCGAGAGTTTATTGAAAATATATATTTTTTTTTTCTGGATAAACCCGTGATCTAAGGCTATAAATTTAGTAAAGGGGTATGAACATGACCGGTCAATATTTAACGGACGTTGATGAAAAAAGAATAACCCAAACAAGAGAGCAAGCGGCTTTCAAAGAACCAAAGAAATATCAGGTGATCCTCTTAAATGATGATTACACGCCAATGGAATTTGTTGTTGATGTATTGAAGCGTTTTTTTTACCAGAATGACGCACGTGCGATTCAGGTTATGCTTCAAGTTCATACGCAGGGAAGGGCCGTGTGTGGTGTATTTACACACGATATTGCAGAAACTAAGGTTTCCCAAGTTAATGATTACGGCAGAGCGAACCAATATCCATTGTTGTGTTGCATGGAACCGGGGTAGCTTGACAGGAGTGACGATCATGTTAAATAAAGAATTGGAATTCACCTTAAACTTAGCGTTTAAAGAGGCAAAAGAGAAGCGTCATGAGTTCATGACTGTTGAACATTTGCTCTTGTCTTTGCTAGATAATCCTGCTGCAGGCAATGTACTGCAAGCCTGTGAGGCTAACATTGATTCGTTACGACGTGATCTGGAAGAGTTTATCGATGAAACGACTCCGGTCATTCCTGAAACTGATTTTGAACGAGAAACACAACCGACGTTGGGTTTCCAGAGAGTATTGCAACGTGCTGTGTTTCATGTGCAATCAGCTGGAAAGACTGATGTAAGTGGCGCTAATGTGTTAGCGGCAATTTTTAGTGAGCAAGAGAGTCAAGCCGTGTATTTTCTGCGACGAGAAAATATCACCCGCCTTGATGTGATTAACTATATTTCCCATGGGGTATCTAAATATCAAAACAACGAGATGCGCGACAACATCGGCTCGCCCATGGATGAGGAGTCAGCATCCGAAGGAAGCGAATCCCCCCTTGAAAGTTATTGTCAGAACTTAAATAAACGAGCACGCTTAGGCAAAATTGACCCATTGATTGGGCGGCATGAAGAAATTCAGCGTACCGTGCAAGTCTTGTGTCGTCGTCGTAAAAACAATCCATTGTTGGTCGGTGAAGCGGGTGTGGGCAAAACAGCAATAGCCGAAGGTTTAGCAAAACTGATTGTTGATGGAGAAGTCCCTGAAGCCATCAAAAATTGCGTGGTCTACTCACTAGATTTGGGCTCATTATTAGCCGGAACCAAATATCGTGGTGACTTTGAAAAACGTCTAAAGGCAGTTCTCAAACAATTAGGCGAGCAAGAAGGAGGAATTCTCTTTATCGATGAGATTCATACGATTATTGGAGCAGGTGCTGCATCCGGTGGCGTGATGGATGCATCTAATCTGATTAAACCTTTGTTGGCTAACGGTGAATTAAAATGCATTGGCTCGACCACGTATCAAGAGTACCGTGGTATTTTTGAAAAAGACCGTGCCTTGGCACGTCGATTCCAAAAAATCGATATTTGTGAACCAAGTATCGATGAGACCTTTGAGATTCTTAAAGGCTTAAAAGGGCGTCTTGAAGAGCATCATGGTGTTAAATTCTCAGTTCCATCGCTTAGAGCTGCTGCTGAATTATCCGCGAAATACATCAACGATCGATTTTTACCTGATAAAGCCATTGATGTGGTCGATGAGGCAGGTGCGTATCAAAATCTGTTAACTGCTAATAAACGTCGAAAAATTATTTCAGTGACTGAAATTGAAAATGTGGTCGCAAAAATTGCGAGAATCCCAGTTAAAAAAGTATCTGCTCGGGATAAAGATACTATGCGTAACTTAGAGCGTGATCTGAAGCTGCTCGTGTATGGGCAAGATGAAGCGATTACAGCGTTATCATCAGCTATCAAGTTAGCCCGTTCTGGTCTACGCGAACCTGAAAAACCTGTGGGTTGCTTTTTGTTTGCAGGTCCTACTGGTGTTGGTAAAACCGAAGTGACTCGACAACTGGCTAATGTTTTAGGCATCGAGCTGCTACGCTTTGACATGTCCGAATACATGGAAAAACACACCGTGTCCCGATTGATTGGCGCGCCTCCTGGCTATGTAGGTTATGATCAAGGAGGTTTGCTCACAGAAGCTGTGACCAAACACCCGCACTCGGTTGTGCTGTTGGATGAGATTGAAAAAGCACATCCTGATGTATTTAATCTGCTTCTGCAAATCATGGATCATGGAACATTAACCGACACCAATGGCCGACAAGCTGATTTTAGGCATGTCATCTTGGTGATGACTAGTAATGCAGGCGCATCAGAAATTAGTCGAAATTCAATTGGTTTTTCACACCAAAACAATACCCAAGATGGTTTGGACGTGATTAAACGTCAGTTTAGTCCTGAATTTAGAAACCGTCTGGATGCCATTATTAACTTCAAAACATTGGATGAGCAAACCATTGGCTTGGTGGTTGATAAGTTTATCATGGAGTTGGAAGAGCAATTGGGGAATAAAGGTGTGACCTTGACTGTTGAGCAGTCCGCTCGTAGCTGGTTGATGGAGCACGGGTATGACAAATCAATGGGCGCACGCCCCATGGCAAGATTAATTCAAGAGCACATCAAAAAACCATTGGCAGACGAACTGTTGTTCGGAAAACTTGCCAACGGTGGCCATGTGACCCTGGTTCTGAAAGATGGTAAGTTGCATTTTGATAATCAGGATCATCGTGAAGGGGTTTGTTAACGACTAAGATCTCCAGATGCCGCGGTGTGTCCGCGGCATCTGGTTTTTTTATTTGTCTAGTTCAATGCCGTTTGTTTTAGCCTCTTTTTTCATCTGTTTTTTCAGCTGTTGTGCTTGATATAATTTCTCGATGGATAGCACATTGGTTGGTGGTACTTTTGAAATTTGTTTAAAATAGAGCGTTTCGATAAATTTAGGCAGAGGCTCTTTCCATGTTTCCTCTTGATGATTATCAATTCTACCAAATTTCTTTGGATTCAGTCCTAGTTCGCGTGCCATTTGGATATGCATGTGTGAAAGATGGTGTTTTTTTCTAACATCAACCCATATCTGAAATTTTTCTGGAAGTTTTTTAGTAGTAGTCATATATCGCCGTTTCTTCACTTTCGGCAAGATTGCCGTGCGCTTTAGTCGAAATTATACCTTGTTTTTATGTGGGCAACAAATTTTGAACAAATTATTGGTATCTTGTCACAATCGCCGGATTAGTTCGAGTTTAAGAGCGTTTATCCACGGCTGTCGCATTAAAATTTGATCAACCTGCCGTAGGTTGGGCCTTGGCCCAACAATCTAGCTATTAGATTTCGTTTTATTTGACGAAGAGTAAGAAATAAGATCAAATGCCACATTCAAATTTTGATGAGGTGGCACGATGCATG
>CANJSM010000026.1 GCA_947477015.1 Legionellaceae bacterium | reverse complement strand
CATGCATCGTGCCACCTCATCAAAATTTGAATGTGGCATTTGATCTTATTTCTTACTCTTCGTCAAATAAAACGAAATCTAATAGCTAGATTGTTGGGCCAAGGCCCAACCTACGGCAGGTTGATCAAATTTTAATGCGACAGCCGTGTAGTTTGACCGGATACCTATGTTCGGTGCCAAACCGAACCATAATCGAAGTCTCACTGATAATGACGTTCAAATGCTTGCAATTGTTGTTCCAACGCCCATTGTAATCGAGCCTTTTCATTTAATTTAATAAATTCACGACAAGGTGTGCTAGAGAGCTTTTGGCATGCAGATACAAAGATGTTTTTGTCAGGATCTGACCATAAGCTTTTTCCCGGCAAAAAACTATAGGTTAATGCATTGCGATTAATGGTTTTGATCGTTGGGTAATCCAGTTTATGATCTATCGCTGCTTGAACATACTGGTGGGTTAAATTGGTACGTAAAATCCCTTCGTCATCCGTAGATAGCACAATGGGGATGTGATGTTTTAGATAAGCCTTGATAGGGTGTTGGTCACCAGCAATGGCTAATAATTCTTGATTGCTGGTTAAATTGATTTCAACGGCCACAGGTTTGTTAGCCATCTGTTTGAGCAGCGCAACCCGGTTACGCTCATGGAGTATATCGACACCATGTCCGATGCGTTCCGCTTGCCCTGTGAACACTGCATCATAAATGTGAAACTGAAGATCACGAGGCGCTACAATACCTGGTGCGAGCTCACCTGCATGAAGAGAGATGCGCACGTTGGGATATGCGGCATGTAAAAACTTGAATACTTGCATGTGCGCTTGATAATCATGCAGTGAAATATCCCCATTCTCAATGCCGACTATATTAACCCCGACAATGTTATTTGATTGTGCCGCTGTTGCAAAACCTGCCAATGCTTGCGCGAACACTTGATCGAGTGGTTCTCCTCGATGGACAAAATACTGAAATTTAACCGTGAGGCTACAGGCTGGTTTGTGCGATGCTTTATTGCAACCGAGGTGATGTCTTGCTTGTTTGAGTAAATGAGTACTGTCTTGCAATGTTTGTTGAATGCTTTTTTGAAAACCAGGGTTTGCCAGTAAAATGCGTTTTTTATCGAGCATGCTCTGGGTGGGGGTGATCAATTTGGCATATTCTGTATCGTTGTTAAGATGAAACGCTATGATTTCTAAGTACAATTCATGCTGCTTGGCCGCTCGCTCCATAATCAGGGCTAATAATTGCGAATTAAAGTCTGCCTGTAGGGTTGCTTCTTTGCCGAATACAGAGAAGAAATGGTTTAGTTTTGATTCTTTTCCTGGTTTAAAATGCTTCATGGACCACGCTTGAATGGTTTGTTCGTAACGGACTTTGTCGTTTAGTAGTTTAGTCGCCGTGATCCCATGACAAACGTCTTTAAAGCGATTCATGGTTTGTGTTTTCGGATTTAGGCAATATTGGCCACGGTCGGCTAATGCCAACATGGTTTCAGCTGGCGAGCTGCCATCAAAATGATAGTGCAATTCGCCACCTTTTGGCATGCGTTTAAAAAAAGAATACAGCGCGCTTGGATTGGATTTGATCGATTCAAAATGATCAACTACTGACGCTGAAGCAAGGTTAAAAAAGCAGATAAGGGGCAAAATCTGCCAGTATTTAATGCTCGATTGGGTGGTTTTGGAGTGAACCTCGGCCCGCATAGCCGTGTCTCGATGCCCATCACCTAAGGCTTCGAGACGGCGTAAACGCCTTCTCAGCTCGAACGAATCGGAAATCATCCCAGAAAACTGCGGAATCGAGCGGATAAGTTGCATTATGGTGAACCATTAAGTAGGAATGGGCGTTATTATGCCATATTTGTTAAAAATTCACGAATGCCTCTATTTCGTAGGGTATGGTGTAAACAACGCCCTTAGTCGGGCCATGAGCATATGACGCGTTGTATTTTTTTTTGAGCCAGTTATTCTTTATGTGTATGTGAGCTATTTAAATAGCAGATACGAATTACGTTGCGACGTTGATAACCAAATAGATTTTTTGGAAGGTCAAGCCACCTGCTTTTCAAATGGTTTTGACAAACAGATCGAAATAACTAGGGAGCCTAATCAGTATGAACAAAAAACAATCCATGCTTTTTATTAGCATACTATGTGTAAGCCAACTTTCTTTTTCTGCAAAGCTGTGTGGAAAAATCAGTGGTGGTACCAAATGGCAAGGCGGTGTTTTTTCTGTTGTGGCTCAAGATGGTAAAACCATAGCCACCACACCCTATCTGGGTGTTGGAAATCAAGGTTGTACCTCTTCGTTTTTGCCAGGAACCTACATTATTCGTTTTAATGGTGCATTAGACAATAAGATTAATTTTGATGGAGTATATGGCTGTATAACGGCACCGTACGTATTTGGTGATACCACACTTGATGTTGTTTTCAATCAAGGCTTTCCTCCCTTTAATGGAAATTCGTTTTGTTCGCCTAAGTCACCTGAGCCAAGTCGCTGTTAATTAACTCCATTTTTACTACTCACTTAATCTTTCACAGGGATCTTCAGCTCAGGTATCTACTGAGCAAGATCCTTGGCTATTTTTTTATGTTTGGCCGACTGATGCCGTTCAATCAGATCAATGTCATTGTATCGGTCTGTAATTGCACTCGAGCTATGCCCTGCATCATCACGAACGTGAGCCACCGGTCGACCACGCATATTGATGTCATCTGAAATACCTGTATGACGCAACCAGTGCACGGTTGCTGATTCAAAGCTGTCCGCTTCTGTTGAAAAGCCTGTCGCTCGAAGAACATCGATTGTTTTATCAAAACAATCTTGCACCAAACGTCGAATGTGTCTTGAGCTACTCATACCCCCTTTGCCTTTTTCTTTGGGTAAGAGGGGCGTTTGGTCATTAATGGAGGGGAGTGGAGATAAATACTGACTTTTCCGATATCGTTTGAGTGCGGTAAGCATGTCATCCGGCACGGCAATATCACGCATTTTGTTGCCTTTACCGACGGTTTTAAACCACCAGCAATCTTGGCTGTCTTTGTAAAAATGCCCCATGATGGGTGCCCAACGGTCACTTGCGCACAATTCTGATATGCGTAGATATAACAAATACAATGCCGAAATAATAAACAAAGTGCGCTCGTGTTTTTCTGGGGTATTGGTTGCCATCTCTTTTACTGTATCTAGACAAGTTTGCCATTGTTTTTCACTCAAGCGCATAACCTGTTCTTGATGTTGGTGCTTTTGAATGTATTTACTTTTTTGTTTAATGAGCGCAATCGGGTTTATGGATACTTTTTCTTCTAACGCCAAATAATTATAAAAGCTACTTAACACCGTAAAAATTTCACGGATTGCTTTTTGTGATAATTGATAGTCTTGTTTTTCTGGTTTTATGCCATTTTTATGAGAAGCTTTACTCACCGTAACAACAAAAGGTCGCCATTCAGGATTAGGAACACGCTCGGCATGACTTGTGATAAAACGAGATACTTTTTTAAAGCCAATCCAAGACTTAGGCGGGTCAAGACAGAATTTAATATAGCCTTCTAAGTCTTGCCGTTTCAAATCAAGCAATGATTTTTTCTCAATCAACCAAGCCCATTGAATTAATCGCTCAACTTCTCGGCGATACGCTTCAAAAGTGGCATTGTTATGATCATACTGTTTTAAGAAATCCAAACAAAGCACTAGATCATGGGGTGCAAATGATGGTGCTGAACATGTTTTCCAATCATTTTCTTTAAGATGTTGGCAAGTATCTATTAGCGGTTTTGGCGTTGAAATGCTCATTTATAATCCACCAGTTCATTGACTTGTTTTTAATCGCTTGCTTACCATCAGCGTTCACGAGATCTTCAGGTAGAATGAGTATAAACCTTAAACCTATAGAATGGATAAACAATCACTTGTTGTGTTAACCATGCAAAAAAAGCCTCTTTTGTTTCAGTACTCAATACAGCCCCCGGTGTCATTAGCGTATGTTGCATGGCAAATAATGGTGGCTGCTCAAGTCGTTTGGGATCTTCATGCATTTTAATGCGTAACACTTCACCGAAATCATTGTTGATCGCGATTTCCACCAGGCTATTATGACGAGTATATACATACAATGTACCTGTTTTAATGTCCTTATCAAGCGGGATCTGTTGGTAGGTGAGTTTAATGTTATATGTCTTGGGATTGATAGGCACGCTAATCGAGTCCGATATCGTTGTGAGATAGCGATAGTGTCTCCATTCAGCCCTAAAGTTAGCGTTTTCTTTGAAATAGTTCAAATAATTAAACGAAATATTAGTCAACATACCAAAGTTTAAAGAGTTTTTATGCACCAGTGAATCAATAAATACTAACGCAGGTTTTTTAACCCTTAAGTCGTCGGCAACCATATCAATCAAAAAATTTTTGTCGTTCTGAAGCTGTGTTTGCAGGCCCTTGTCCATGGGTAGATAAGACTGTTTAATGAGTCCAGGTAAAGCCCAAAAAAAAGAAAATCTAGAGCTTGATGTGGTGTTTTCACTATTGGATATTACTGGAAAGGTGTGTGCAATGTTGGTGGTAAAAAAATAAATGGATTGATGTGGCGCATGTTCATTAATAAAAGAAATCAAGGGTTCATAATGGTTTTTTCGCAGCTTAAAGACATCATATAAATACAGTGTATTCGAGATAGGGACACAAAAAAGATAGATGCTCAATAAAGTAGTTGAGATAAGGTTGAGTGTGTTTTTGTTAAAATACACACTCAACAATAAAAGATTAATTAACATGGAGCCCGAGATAGCTGGCAAAATATGATAATACCAATCTTCTTGTTGTATCAGATATGAACAAAGAAAACCTAATAAACCGAATAACAATACATGGGTTAGATGGATATATGGGTTGATTTTACGTGTCGCCATGTAGAAGAAAAATGGAAAAAAACAGGATAGGGTGAGCATGTTCCCTATAACAACACCCCAAGGCCTGCGTGTTCCTAAGTAACACCAACGAAGGGCAAAGGGCATGACTTGTGTTAAATAATCTGTGTGACGTGTAAACAAAAGCGCTAAATACGTGACTAGAAGAAGTACAATAGAAAATAACTCAGGTCGTATGAGGCAATAAAGGAGCTTGGATCTTAGTCTTTTCTTCGCTGCGCGCGCAAATACGGGCTTTGGGCCTGCGATAAAATAATACCCTTCGACTAGGAATAATGTCATCAAAAAGTAGGGCTTTATCATCAGTCCCGATCCGGCTAACAGTCCGATGATGAAAGCTAACAATGGTGAGATTCTCAACCCGTCTATGCGTGCGGCCATCATAAAAAAATACGGCATGATAAGAATAAAGAATAGGTTTTCTCGTTGCCCAAAGTCAGCCATGGGAAGAATAAGGTAGACAAAAGCTTGGCCAAGTAACAGTAGGAGGATTAGGTTATCATTTGACTTGCTCAATATCTTTTTAAGCAGTAAGTATGAGAGCCCAAGAGATATTGCTGATAAAAGAAAAACATAGGCCCTTACTGATATAATAAGGCTAATAGACAACAGGTTTGCACACATCACCGCTGGACTGTAAAAATACAGAATCCACGGCGGGTTGTTTTCAAAAAAATCGTTGGTATAGTTCCCGCCCAATAACATCCGTTTGGATGCTTCCAGCAACCAACTGACATCGGTATTTAAGAACAGAGAGGATTGAATCCAACCAGCTGATAAAAAAACAAGTCCCAACAATACCACACAGAGCGATGATTTAACCCATGTGTACAGCTTGGCGTCGTTTTTCAATGTTCAAACTCCTAGGTAAATAACCGAACGTTGATCATTCGTTTTACCGTCCACCACGCGCTTCTCAAAGGACGCATTGTGCTCACGCCTATTCGTTCATGGTAATCAATAAAGTGTACATGGACTTTATATCCTTTAAGGATAGGCTTTAACAGCAGTTCAACGGGGAGTGCGTCGCCTTGTGCTTGAAAAGTTAATTCATTGATCATGCTTTTACGATATGCGCGCATGCCACTATGAAGATCAGTGAGCTTCCTGAAAAACAATAGGGTGGCTAGCCATGCGAAACATACATTCGCGCAGTAATTGAGCCATGGCATGGCCTGTGGTTTGTTCTTTAATCGAGACCCATCGATTACATCATATCCTGATTCAAGGATAAGTGCTGCAAACACCGGGATTTGCTCTGCTGGATAGGTGTCATCACAGTCCATGGTGATCACGACCTCTCGTGTGCTTTCTCGTAAAGCCCGCTCCATTGCAGGACCATATCCACGAGGAGGGAATTGACGGATGACTCTCGCACCTAACGCTTCAGCAATGAGGGGTGTTTTGTCTTGACTGGAGTCTACAATAAGAATTTCAGCCTCAGGCAATGCATGTTGAATTTTTTTAATGACGATCGCTACGGATGCCTCTTCATTCATGGTGATCATTGATACGGTAACGCGTTGTCCTATGGTGTTCAACATGAGTCCTTTATTTTAGCTAATGCCTGCTCTAGGTATTGGGATTTGAGTTGCGCTAAATCCCCTTGATCTTCATTTAATTCAATCGCAAGTTTGATGGCTCGGTCAACGGCCATGTCTACATTGATGTATTCAAAATAACTAAAACGACCGAGTAACGAAATCCCTTGAGAAGAAAACCAAGCGCGAACTTTGGCTGAGTGTTCTTCATACCCGACATTATAAACGACATAAGAATGGTCCATGCGATCAACGCGCGCTAATATAATCTGATCATCATCGGGAAGTAAACCGCGCTGTTGTAGCCCTTGTTTAGTATGCGCAAGAATTTCAGAGTCGGTTTTATTCCACAGTTGCGATTCTTTGGTGCAGGTGATTTCTGCTTGAAGACTCCAATGCCCAGCCGGAGCATTTTCAGGAGAAAAAGTACACGGATAACTTACCCTATTAACCCAAAATTCAGATTCAGGACAGTACACGGCGGTGTATTGATTGTGATCAGTGCCTTTGATTCCAAACGAAATTACAAACATTGGATTAACTTTCAGTTGCTTTATGGATGTTTGGATCTCTTCTGGGATCTCAATCTCTAGTTTATTCATCAGGTCATGAACCGGCATGGTGCTAATCAAATGCCGATATTCACAGGCAGAACCGTCTTGATTTATCACACGCAGGCTCCCATGGTTTGTCCGTTGAATATTTTCAACGTTATATCCATAGGCGATGGATGCCTTTTTTTTCCAGGCTTCACAAATTGCTTGGTAGCCCCCTTTTTTAGGATAATAATAATACAGCTGATGTAGATAGCCTTCCGTGCTATACCCCAAAGACGATTTTAAAATATCCTCAGGGGGAGGATTGGGTATTCTCTCGGCCAAGGCCATAGAGAGTTCTTCTACAGGAATGTTCCATACTTTTTCGTTATAAGGAAATAAATAGCGAGAACAAATGCCTTCCCCAAAGGTTTTTAAAAACCATTCGCGCATATTTAGAGGCGTCGCATATTTTTCCTTGTAGGGGTTAAATATAAAATCATGAAGGCATGCGTAATTATCCTCAAGAGGAAGTGACTTTAGATCATTTTCAAACGGGTACTTTATCATGCATTGTTTAAATGAAATTTTATTATTACGTCGACATTTGCTGACATTATTGCCTAAGCTAGCAATAATAAAATTCAGAATGTCTGGATCACGCGAAAATAAAATATGAGGGCCGTAGTCGAAAGTAAATCCGCTATCAAAAAACGAAGCGGCATGGCCGCCAACAACATCATTTTTTTCTAATAGTTCATTTGATTGATTAAGAAACAAACTTATTGCTAAACCCGATGGACCTGCTCCAATAATGCCAATTTGACGAGATATCACAGAGCCTCCTTGAGCCTGTGGGTATTTTGCTCCCAAGATGATCGAGCCAGCATTGACATGGCTGCTTGCTGAATGGACTGAGCAGAGTTATGTTGACAATGCCAACCTAAGGCTCGAATTTTATCGGTATTAAGACGCACGATTGGCACATCGCCATTCCATCCTCGACTCCCACCGCTAAACTCTAGTTTGACCTTGTCTGTTAGGCCCATGCATTGTAGGGTGATCTGAGCAATGTCGCGAACGGTTATATAGTCACCAGTGGCCACATTATAGACCTCAAAGGGGCTATTCATGTGTTCATTGGCAAGAAATACAGCACGAACGACATCATGAACATGAATGTATGATTTACTTTGTAGGCCATTTCCTAACACACGCAATGACGTCTGATTGTCGATGAGTTTGTTGATGAAGTCATAGCCAACCCCGTGCGTTTGACGTGGACCGACAACATTGCCAAAACGAAACACACAAGCTGTAATCCCAAACATATGGCAATAACTTGAAATAAACGCCTCCCCCGCCAATTTACTGGCACCATAGGGTGAAACTGGAAGCAAGTTGCCTTGGTTTTCCGTGCTCTCTAAAAGACCGACATCACCATACACGCCACTGCCTGAGGTGTAAATAAAGCGCTTGATGTGATTGATTCTAGCCGCCTCTAGCACATGCCAAGTTAGAAAAACACCTTCAGTAAAATCAATTCCAGGATTTTTTTCAGCCTGTGAAATATCCGAGTTCGATGCAAAATGCATGACGACGTCATGATGAGCCATGGCTTGAGTGAGTGTTTTGCTATCTTTTGCATCAGCGTTGATGATGGTTAAGCGTGTATCATTGCGATGTTCGGCATAATGCCATGCTTGTCCTGTAGAAAAATTATCAAAAACAGTGACGTTCTCAATGCTTTTTTGTTTAAGAAGGGCGTCGATGAAATGCGATCCAATGAATCCTGCACCACCGACAAGAAAATATGATTTCAATTGCACGTTGAAGTCCTTTTTTGACTTAATTCAAGACAAAATCGTTCGGGCTGAGTGAGGAGAACAAGCCCGAACGATTTGCAGTAAACTCTACCTTTGAGCAACCGCTAAACCCTTTAAAATAGTTAATGCAGCATATAGTTGGTAATCCTCATGCAGCAAGTTTTTTTCATCAGCAGTCGCTTGATTAGGATTTAGGGGGACTGTTGCTGTTGCTGTTGCTGTTGTTGTGTTGCCGTTGGCTAAATGCCCACTGAGATCAGACTCACTGAAGTTCATGTTTTTTATACTGTTCTGGTCATTGTCTTTGGCTACCGCGATTTCCTCGACCACGATATCGGGCGTTATCCCTTTAGCTTGAATGGATGTGCCGGATGGTGTGAAATAGAGCGCTGTCGTTAATTTAATGCCGCGCGCATCATCTAGCGGCAATACCGTTTGTACGGATCCTTTACCAAAACTTCGTGTGCCTAAAATAATAGCGCGATGGTTGTCTTTGAGGGCGCCAGCAACAATTTCTGATGCAGAAGCGGAACCATTATTAATGAGAACTACCATTGGCGCATTGCTGATGATGTCATTTGGATTAGTACTTAGTGCAGTAAATTTTGATCCAGGTAAGCGTCCTTGTGTGTAGACAATAAGATCTTTCTTGCCCATTGGACCACCTTGCCCAAGAAACGCATCCGATACATCAATGGCTGAGGTGAGTAATCCACCTGGATTATTGCGTAAATCAAGGACCAGTCCTTTTAAAGAACCGCCAGACTCTTTTTTCAGTTTATCAATGGCTTGTTTCATGTCTTTGTCTGTTAATGCTTGAAACTGTGTCAGCCGCACATAGCCGTACTTATTATCCAATAGCTTGCTTTTGACGCTCTTGATTTCAATTTTTTCGCGAAGCAGGGTATAGGTGAGTAGTTTGTTATTGCCTTTACGCACGATCGTTAGAACAATTTCACTGCCTGGTTTACCACGCATTAAATTAACGGCGTCTTTCAATTCTAAGCCTTGTACGGATTTTGAACCGAGTTTGATGATGTAATCACCCGATTTTATCCCGGCTTTGAATGCGGGGGTGTCGACGAGAGCGGTGATGACTTTGACGACGCCGTCTTCCATGGTGACTTCAATACCTAGCCCACCAAATTCACCATTGGTTGTTGTTTCTAATTCTTTGAATTCATTTTCATCGAGATAACTGGAGTGAGGATCTAGTCCTACCAACATCCCTCTGATGGCATTATCAAACAGTACTTTGTCATCGACAGGTTTGACATAATATTTTTTAATTAAAGCCAAGGCATTAGAAAAGCGTTGCACCGCTTCCATTGGGATCCCCTGACCCTCTTCCTGCTGTGTGCTATCTGATACAGGCAATGCATACCCAACTAGGGGTAATGTGGCTGTTAACAAGGCAATTATTGTGCCTCTGCGCAAGCTCTGGTGCTTCATTCAATTCTCCTTGAAAGCTACTCTTAGGACATCCATTCCAGTGGATTTACAGCTTTTCCACGTTGCCTTATTTCGAAGTATAGACCGTTTTCTTTTAATGTGCCGCTATGTCCAACCAATGCAATTTTTTCGCCTTGATGGACAATCTCCCCTTTGTGTTTAAGTAATGACTTGTTGTTACCATATAAGGTCATAGAGCCTCTTCCGTGGTCAACAATCAACAGTAATCCGTATCCATTTAGCCAATCTGCAAAGACAATTTTTCCTGGGAAAATTGTAGAAACAGGGGCTCCTTCATCAGAAAAAAAGACGACGCCTTGATTTATCTTTTTAACACCATGCGAATTGGTGATAACAGGTTTTTGTAGTTTTCGTCGCATTCGAGTAAATGGATGCCTAGTTTGAATGACACTTCTTTGAGCAAGTGTGGTGATTAAATGTGATAAATTTGCTTTATTTCGTTTGTAAGTCAATAAGGTCTGCTGCTGATTTTTAATTTCACGATCTAGAGCGCTGATTAACGACGTTCGATATCGCTTTTCATTATCATAAGCTTGTTGGCGTTTAGTCAGCACTTGTTGCATGTGTTCTTGGCTCACTAGCTCTTGATGAAATTTATTTTGATTAAATAGCAGCGATTTTTTTATATTATTGATGTTACCTATCGCTTGTTCTCGTTTTCGAACTAAATATTGATTCAACGTTAATAACCGATTGGTTGTGTTTTCTTTATCTGGATTCAGTACCTTGTTGATGGGTTGAGAACGATTTATTTTATAGTATGCCCTAACGTGTTGAGCAAGCAGTTCTTTTTGGGCGCTCAATTGGTCGCTTAATAGTTTAATTTGTTGCGCCAGTGCCGTCATGCGTCGTTGTTTTTCGAGCATGGCACGCTGCGTTTTTTTTATTTGCTCTTGTCCTTGGTGAAGTTGTTTTTCAGTGTTGGAGAGCTCTTTGGTGATAAGGCTTTGCTTGTCATGCGTTTTATCAATATGACGTTGCAATTGATTCATTTTATTTTCAATTTGCTTGAGCTGACTTTTTGTTTGGATCATCGTGCGCGTATTTGCATGGGTGATGTTTATCAGTACCAACACTCCCAGCAGCCAGAGGAACCAGTTTTTTTTCAGACAGTTCATCATGATTGAACCAACAAAGGATGGCCTGTCATCTCGAGTGGGGGAGTAATGCCCAGCAAAGTTAGGACAGTTGGGGCTATGTCAATGAGGGTTCCGTTGGCTCGTTTGGCATGCCAAGTGTTATCACCAACATATAAGAACGGCACCGGCTCAGTAGTGTGTGCTGTGTGGGCTTGATGCGTGGCATTATCGTACATGCATTCGGCATTGCCATGATCAGCTGTAATGAGCAGTTGACCTCCAAACTGTTTTAGTGCGACACCTATCGTGCTCATCGCATGATCGATTGCTTCAATGGCTTTCACCGTGGCATTAAAATTGCCGCTATGCCCAACCATGTCTGCGTTGGCATAATTGCAAATGATGACGTCATAGGTTTGCTGTTCAATCGCTGCGACAATGATTTTAGTGAGCTCAGGGGCACTCATTTCTGGTTGTAAATCATAAGTTGCTACAGCAGGCGAAGCAATTAAAATACGCTCTTCGTTTGCAAATACTTGCTCTGAACCGCCATTTAGAAAAAAAGTGACATGAGCATATTTCTCTGTTTCAGCAAGACGTAATTGACGTAGGCCATGTTTGGCAATCACTTCACCTAGGGTGTTTTGCAGCGTCACATTAGGAAACGCAACTTCAGTGTGCAGCTTTTTTGAATAAGAGGTCATGCTGACAAAACGAGCTAAGTTAGGGAAGGCTTTTCTTGGAAAGCCGTCAAAATTCGGATCAGTTAACGCTTGAGTCAATTGTCTGGCGCGGTCGGCGCGAAAATTGAAAAAAAACACGGAATCGCCATCGCTAATTGCCCTTGCTGATCCAATCGGAGTCGGTGGAATGAATTCATCATAAATGTTTTGTTGATAAAAGTGATTGACTGCCTCTTCTGCTGTTGTGAAATGAACATCACTGTGTGGGGCAGTTAGCAGGTTATAAACCGGTTCCATGCGTTGCCAGCGGTGATCTCGGTCCATTGCATAATAACGACCTGTTATGGAGCATATCGTGGCAACAGGATATTCATGTAACTGCTGGTTTAATCTCGCAAGACTAGCGAGTGCGCTTTGGGGAGAAGTGTCGCGGCCATCAAGAAATAAATGCAAGCACACGTCTGAGAACTTGAGTTGCGCACATAACTTGAGAAAAGCAAACAAATGGTTTTCATGGCTGTGAACACCGCCTGTAGATAATAATCCCATTATATGCAAAGCCTGGCCGCGCTCTTTTAAATCGTTGATGGTGTCAATAAACACTCGATTATCACCATAACTGGCATTATCGATTGCCGCATTAATTCTTGTAAAGTCTTGAGAAATAGTTCTACCGGCTCCAATGTGCATATGCCCTACTTCTGAATTGCCCATTTGTGAGTCAGGTAGACCAACGGATGGTCCTGAGGCGTCGAGGAGTGTGTGCGGACACGTATTCCACCATCGGTCCCATTGCGGCGTATTTGCTGCATAAATAGCATTGTGTTCGGTTTCTGGACGGCAACCCCAGCCATCAAGAATCATCAAAATGAGCGGTAATTTTCTAAGCATGAATTTCACTTAATCTTTTTCAATAAAGAGGTTAGACTATAGGCCATTTTTGCGGAAGGAAGAAGTAGGTTGAATCAAAAAATACCTCAACATGTCGCTATTATCATGGACGGCAACGGGCGCTGGGCCGAAAATCGTGGGCTTCCTCGAAGTGAGGGGCATTGCGCAGGCGTTGATACAGTCAAGACTGTTGTGAAAGTATGCATTAAAAAGAATATCAAAATATTAAGTATTTGGGCTTTTGGGAGCGAAAATTGGGCTCGGCCTGAAATGGAAGTTAATTTTTTGATGCAGCTATTTGTTCAGGCCTTGGCGCGTGAAATTGCAGAGCTGAATGAAAACGGCGTCTCGCTACGTTTTACAGGCCATCGAGAGCAGTTGGCTCAAGCATTGCGTGAAGAAATGGCAGCAGCGGAACAGTTAACCGTTGATAATCAACGTTTAATATTGAATGTGGTCATTAATTACGGTGGAAAATGGGATATTCTGCAAGCAACCAAAACGCTTGCAAGCCAAGTTGCCAATGGAGTCTTATCCATTGACCAAATTGACGAACAAACGTTTGCAGAGCAACTGAGTATGAGTGATTTGCCGAGCCCTGATTTATTTATTCGAACAGGGGGCGAGCTTCGCCTGAGCAATTTCTTTCTTTGGCAGTTAGCGTATACGGAGCTGTATTTTTCAGATCTGTTTTGGCCAGATTTTTCGGAGGAAGAACTGGATCATGCCTTGGCCTGTTTTAGCTCACGTGAGCGCCGCTATGGGAAAACATCAAAACAATTGGTAGAGAATGAACATGTTTAAACAACGTTTACTAACCACGTTAATACTGGTTCCATTAGTATTAATGGCTATTTATTATTCTAATCTTTGGGTGCTTGGTGCTGTTGTATTGGGGCTCATTGTCATGTTGGGGTGGGAGTGGCTGCAATTGATCCCGATTAAATCGCCTATCTATCAAGGGCTGTTTATTGTCGTACTAGTCTTGTTGATTTGGCCGGCGATGCATTGGCAAGTGTATTGGTTATTGGCTGATCTTGCTTTTTGGGGTTTAGTGTTGATTGCCGTGTTGACGTTTCCTGCTTCGCAGGCCGTCTGGGGTTTTCGTGGGGTTGTTGGCGGGGCCTGTTTACTGCTCCTGCCTTTTGTGGTCAGCGCAATGAGCTCACTGTATCACCAAGAACATGGCAAAGATTTAATTGTGTATTTGCTGTGTTTGATTTGGGGCAGCGATATTGGTGCTTATTTAGCAGGCAAGCAATGGGGGCATCATAAATTAATTCCCAATGTCAGCCCAGGCAAGACGGTTGAAGGGGCATTGGGCGGGATTGCTTTAGCGTTACTGGTTGCGAGTGTTGCGTATGTGTATTTTAAACCAATACATGTTATCAGCTGGTTTCTAGTGGCTGCATTGATTGCGTTAATTTCAATGCTGGGGGATTTGTTTATCAGCATGTTGAAACGCAGAAGCCAAGTCAAAGACACTGGGCGTATTTTTCCAGGACATGGTGGTGTCCTTGATAGGCTCGATAGTTTGCTTGCAGCGCTTCCTCTGTTTTACTGTAATTTTATGTTGACAAGCGAGTATCAGTTCCTATAAAAGGGTTCCATTTGTTGCTTGAATGAGTTTTTGGACTTGCCGCGCAGGATGTAAAAATAATAATGATAAAAACAAGTAAAAATGTTGTACTGGTTGCATGTTACGCCACAGCGTTAGTTTTGTCGGCTCCAGTGCATGCTGAAAATGAATTTATTGTGCGCGACATCAAAGTTGCTGGATTGCAACGCGTTAGCGTGGGTACGGTACTCAATTATTTGCCTGTCGAGGTGGGCGAGGAAATAGGGCCTAAATCCACCCCGCAAATTATTCGTGCCTTATATGATACTGGTTTTTTTCAGTCCGTTGTACTAGAGAGACAAGGCAGTACTCTGGTTGTTCAGGTTGTTGAGCGATCAACTATCGGGTCTGTTACTGTGGTCGGTAATAAAGAAATACCCAGTGATAAAATGAAAGAACTTCTCAAGGACATGGGGCTGGTGAAAGGCCGTGTATTTCAACGAGCCTCGTTGGAACGCTTAGAAAAAGAGTTAAAACAAGCCTATAATGCCCGAGGAAAATACAATGCTCGCATTAACGCCAAAGTCACTGATTTGACTGAAAACCGCGTGGCAATTAATGTATCGGTTTCTGAGGGGCGTGTATCACGGATTAAAGAAATAAAAATCATTGGCAATCATGATTTTTCAGATCATGAATTGAAGTCTGAACTGGTTTTGTCTTCCAGTAATCTCTATACCTATTTTACCAAAAAAGATCAGTACTCCAAAGCCTCTATGGACGCCTCCTTAGAGGCTCTGCGCTCATTCTATTTGAATCATGGCTATTTGAAATTTAATATAGTGTCTTCACAAGTGCTCCTAGCTCCAGATAAAAAAGATGTGTTTGTGAACATACATATTGAAGAGGGTCCGCAATACCATTTTTCGGGTTTTGCTGTAGCAGGTAAAACAATTCTACCTAAAAAACAAATTGAGTCACTGGTGCTGGTAAAAAAAGGCCAAGTGTTTTCGCGACAAAAAGTCACAGAAACTATTTCAGCTATCGGCTTGGCACTGGGTGATGTGGGTTTTGGATTTCCAGCAGTCAACGCTGAACCGCGTATTGATGAAACCAATAAAACAGTGTTTATCACGTTCATGGTTGATCCTGGCCGCCATGTTTACGTGCGGCGTATTGATTTCCATGGTAATACGAAAACAGCGGATTATGCGTTGCGTAATATTATTACGCAGGATGAAGGCGCCTTGCTATCTTTACACAATATCAAAGAATCTGAACGCAGATTAAGAATGTTGAATTATTTGAAAGACATCAACATCAAAACAACAGCAGTTCCTGGTGCCAACAACCAAGTTGATTTGGATGTGCAAGTCGAAGAGGCTCCATCAGCAGAAGCAACAGCGTCCTTAGGATATGGGACAACAGGCCCGCAAGTGAATGCTGCCTTTAATCAATATAACTTTATGGGCACAGGCCGTACCGTTGGTGTGGGTTTTAATGCCAGTTACTGGGGGCAAGATTATACATTTAACTACTATAATCCCTTTTACACCAAAACCGGTGTGGGTCGTGGATTTGACCTCTATTTTCAAACCGTTGATCCTAAGCATTTAGACGTCAGTGCTTATAGCTCCGATAGATATGGTTCTGACATCAATTACACCGTGCCGTTAGGTGAGAAAAATAGTGTGCAATTTGGTTATGGTTATCAAGGCCTTCGCATTAAATCCGTAGGCAGCGTATTGCAAATTCAAAACTTTGTAAATGACTATGGCCGTGACTTTAATGAAATACGTTTGATGTCTGGCTGGAGCCGAAATAGTTATGATCAAATGCCATATCCGACCAGAGGAACCAATCAACAAGCTGGCGTATTGTTGGCGTTGCCCGCAACCTCAGAGTCATTGACTTATTACAAGGCGTCGTATCAAGCACGAGCATATTATCCGTTAATCCAAGGTTTTATATTTACTTTAATGGGCAATGTGGGCTATGGAAATACTTGGAGTAGTCAAGGATTGCCGTTTTTTGAAAACTATTTTGCAGGCGGTAATGCACAGCCCGGGCAGGTTCGAGGTTTTGATAGTTACTCTTTGGGGCCTAAAGACAATCACGGTAACGCCATTGGTGCGAACGTTTTAGTTAACGGAAACGCAGGTTTGGTTTTACCCTATCCACTGAGTCGTGAGACAATTCGCGTCAGCCTGTTTGCTGACGCGGGTAATGTCTTTGTCCAAGGAACACCTGTGGCGTTAACAGGTACAGAGACTGGGCCTCTCCGTTATGCGGGCGGTGTATCCGTTGAATGGCGCTCACCTTTCGGTCCTCTAGCATTCAGCTTGGCAACGCCATTCAATGCGCAGAAGTACGATAGAGTGCAGCCGTTTGCGTTTTCCGTGTCATCAGGTTTTTAATTGTTATTATCGTAACCGATAATAATTTGTGCTAGCATTTATAGCCAATTAAAATAGTTGCCTTACGCATCATTGTGTGAGGTCGAGTGAGAAGTTCGGTAGTTTTTTGAATCGGGAGTGGAATCATGAAGCAATTTGGTGGTGTGTTAATGGCGTTTTTGTTAGCATTCAGTATGGGTAATGCCTTTGCTGATGGGACTAAAATCGGTGTGGTTGATTTGCAAAAAATCATGCAGACGTCCGTTCAGATGAAGGCCATACAAGAAAAATTAGAAAAAGAATTTAAGCCACGTCGCGATAAACTGGTCGCAATGGAAGACGGCTTGAAAAAGAACATGGAAAAATTTAAGCGTGATACAGCTATCATGAGCCAGACACAACGCAAAGACCTTGAAAAGCAAATTGTAGGCACACAGCAGCAGTTTGAACGCGAAGGTCAGCAGTATCAACAAGAGTTGAGTACAGCCCACAACGAAGCAATGGAAGAGTTTTATAATAAAATTCGTGCTGCTATCGCTAAAGTTGCAGAAAGTGAGAAATACGACCTTGTTTTCCAAAAAGATGCGGCACCGTTTAGTGTCGAAAAATTGGATGTTACAGCCAAGGTTATGCAAGAAATCAATTGATAAAGCTCGCCCTCTCTATTTAGTCTAGAGAAGGTGCCGAAAGCGGGTGATTAAATCATCCGCTACTTGCGTTTAAGTCGCTACTAGAGAATTAAGTGAGAGATTTCCCATGAGTGGATTTGTGGATATTAATAAAATTCTTGATTTATTACCGCATCGTTATCCGTTCATCTTGGTGGACAGGGTTCTTGAGTACACAGTGTTTGATTCTATCGTCGCCACAAAAAATGTCACCATTAACGAGCCTTTTTTTATGGGACATTTTCCTGGTAATCCCATCATGCCTGGCGTTTTGATGTTGGAGGCTTTAGCACAAGCGAGTGCAATCTTGTCTAATTTGTCTCGAACGGCGAGAGAAGGCTATGAGTTTTTGTATTTTTTTGCAGGAATTGATAATGCGAAGTTCAAGCATGTGGTTACCCCAGGTGATCAATTGCGATTGAATGTAAAACTAATTGGACAAAAGCGCGATTTTTGGCGTATGCACGGTGAGGTTTTTGTAGGTGAAAAACTGGCCTGCTCCGCAGATTTAATGAGTGCCGCGAAGGAAATTAAAAAAAGTGATAAGTGAACATGCAATAATTGATCCGTCCGCCAAATTGGGCGCAGGAGTCAGTGTAGGTCCGGGAACCATTATTGGTGCTGATGTTGAAATTGGTGAAGGGACGTGGATTGGTCCACATGTCGTAATTCAAGGACCTACCGTTATCGGTAAATACAACAAAATTTTTCAGTTTGCATCGGTTGGTGATGAGCCTCAAGATATCACCTATCAAGGTGAGGCAACACGTCTTGAGATTGGTGACCACAATGTCATTCGTGAGTTTTGCATGATAAGCCGCGGCACGGTGAAAGGTGGTGGTCTTACACGTTTGGGGAATCATAACTTTCTCATGGCCTACTCACACATCGGCCATGACTGCATGGTAGGAAATCAGGTGATCATGGTGAATTACTCTGCCCTGTCAGGTCACGTTATGATTGAAGATTATGCCATCATTGGTGCTTATGCAGCCGTTCATCAGTTTTGCCAAGTGGGTGCGTATGCATTCATTGCTCGAGCAACCTATGTGAATAAAGACGTGTTACCTTACGTGATGATCGCAGGCCACACAACATCAGCTTGTGGAATCAATACCGTTGGCCTGCGGCGACGAGGCTTTTCATCCTCGGCGATTGATCATTTGCGACGTGCCTACAAAATTATATTCCGAAAGGGTTTAACCGTTCAGCAAGCTTTGGCTGAGTTGGATTTAATGAAAGGCGACTGCCCGGAAGTCGTGCCTATGATTGAATCACTGACCAACTCGACAAGGGGCATTGTTAGGTAATAAATATTGATAGCCGTAGGTTGGGCCTTGGCCCAACAATACTTTCATTCCCGTCCCATTGTTGGGCCAAGGCCCAACCTACGTAACTTTTAATCCAAACGCAGGTGTTTTATGCTAGATCCTCATTTATTAAGAGAAAACCCCCAATACATCGCAGATCAACTACAAAAACGAGGATTTAACTTCGATGTTCCTCAATATGTTGCTCTCGATGCACAACGCAAAGCACTGCAAGTAGCGACCCAAGCATTACAAAATGAGAGAAATCAACGTTCTAAAGACATTGGCTTAGCTAAATCACGCAATGAAGACATCTCACCCATGCGCGCCGAAGTAGGTCGTATTAATGATGAGATGGAAGCAACGAAAGCCAAGCTTGATGCGGTATTACATCAAATTGAGGACATCTGCCTAAGATTGCCCAATATTCCTCATGCATCTGTACCAGTTGGACGCAGCGAGGCGGATAATCTGGAAGTTCGTCGTTGGGGGAGTGTGCCTGCATTTGATTTTGAGGTCAAATCGCATGACGCACTTGGCGAAACTCTAGGACAAATGGATTTTGCTCTTGCATCAAAAATCACGGGTAGCCGATTCGTTGTGATGACCTCACAATTGGCGAAGTTACATCGAGCTTTAATTCAATTCATGCTCGATGTTCACACTGAAGAACACGGTTATCAAGAGATTTATGTTCCCTATATTGTCAATGCTGATAGCTTGCGCGGCACGGGCCAATTGCCAAAGTTTGAAGAAGATTTATTTAAACTGCAAGGCGATGCAGGTTACTACTTAACGTCTACTGCGGAAATTCCTGTCACCAATACGGTGCGTGATATGATATTGAACGTGGATACGCTACCTATTCGTTATGCATGCCATTCACCTTGTTTTCGTAGCGAGGCCGGATCATACGGCAAAGACACCAAAGGCTTGATTCGCCAGCATCAATTTGAAAAAGTCGAGTTGGTATGGGTCACAACGCCTGAGTCTTCTTATGAGGCACTTGAGCAATTGACAGGACACGCAGAATCAATTTTACAGCGTCTTAATTTACCGTATCGCGTGTTGGCATTGTGCACTGGGGATATGGGTGCTAGCGCTGCTAAAACGTATGATTTAGAAGTTTGGCTGCCGAGCCAAAATACCTATCGTGAAATTTCATCTTGCAGTAACACCGAATCTTTTCAAGCTCGTCGGATGCAAACACGCTACCGACATCCTGAAACCAATGAGATGGAGCTGGTGCATACATTAAATGGTTCAGGCTTAGCAGTGGGCAGAACATTGGTGGCGATCATGGAAAATTATCAAGATAAAGACGGAAATATTCATGTTCCTGAGGCATTGCGTTCTTATATGGGGGGGATTGAAGTAATTAAGGGATAATTGCTTTATTATTTCATAAAGTGATTTAATCAACACACAGCAAGGTGAGCATATGAAAAGGATTTTTCCGGTTGTTTTATGGTTGGTTGTGAGTACTTGTGCTCAAGCTCAAGCAGAGGAGTTAGGCAAGGTCACGTATCAAATGGCCTGCAGTAATTGTCACGCTCCCTCCTTGGCAAAAGGGATGGGTGCGCCTGCTGCATTTGATAAAAAAGCATGGAAAGCACGCTTTAAAACAGCAAAAATTGAAGCTAAAAATAACCCGCAACGTTATAACACACCGCTAGATTATTTATTAACTAGCGTCATTAATGGTAAGAATTTGATGCACCATGGCGGCTTGTGTCATGAGTCTACAGTTCATAGCAAAAATTGCACAAAAAAGGCTTATGTTGAAGCGATACGCTATATGAGCGGGCAATAGTTTATTCAGGGGCCATATCTATCCGAACCGTGACCCTTGGGTGGCGTAAAATCTGGGCAGTTTGATGGTTCGCAGTGCTCCGCTCCCTAACGGTCACGGTTCGGATAGATCGATGGTCAATTAAACGTAAGATGCGACAGAAGCCATCAATAAAAAGCCTATAATGACGAAGCTAAAATCTCGCAAATTGCAGCAGCGTTCAACCATCACGCATCGCTCCAGACCGTGCAGTGTTCCCAGATATAGGAATGTGCCGGCGGAAACCGCGATTAATATCGGGTCGATCAATGAGTTTGTTTCTACGCCACGCCCAAAATACCAGCCTGTAAAGATGCCTAAAGGTGTCATGGCAGCAAAAATAATAAAGAGCAGGGCGCTTTTTTTTGCCGTTAAGGAGCTTTTGTTTAATTGCATGGCAATTGCAAAACTTTCCGCCCATTTATGGGTGATGATGGCCAAAAACAACATGATAATTAAGCCATACTCATGACTGAGCCCTAAAGCTGTGCCTAGCACCAATGAATGAACGGACAACATGAGCCAAGCTAATATGGCAAATGCTGGGTGAGAGGCGTCATTGTGGTGGTAGAGCTCTTTGCCAATGTGTTCTAGCCATAAAAACAGTAAAAATATGCCGCCAGTGATAAGATACGCAAAGGGGTAGTGATAGCCCATGATATTAAACATGGCATTGGATTCGGGTAGCATGTGCAACATGGCCGCTCCCAAAAACACGCCGGTTGCCAATGTTTCACCAATCGGAAAATCAAAATGCCCGTCTTTACACATGCGCTTTTTAAAGGGGTACCAGCCAGCTAGCAAAATGACCGCTAAGATGGTGAGAGCAAAAAATAATTTTAATGTACCGGTGGCCATGTGCCGTGATCCTTAAACTTTATCAGAGCGGAGTATAGCAAGCGTTGCCGCATGCCTCAATAAACGAACGTCTGTAATGTGCGTTTGTGAAGCAAGATCGTCTTTAATTCGTTGCTGCAAGGCATCCGTTGGATCAAATTCTTCGTCGCAGATCAAATCAATGGACAAATGACCACCTAAATAATGCAGAACCCAGTGCTTGATCCCTGGGAAATTAGTTCGCCATTGTTCTAAAAATTCCAACTCGATGGCTTGGCGATTAGGCAAGTTAAATGACGGCTCACACGTTTCATCGTCTTCTGGATCAACATGTACCGTGACGTCTTTAACGCGCTCAAGTTGTTCTACTAAAGCAAGATGGACATGTTGAGCCACAAAATGGCCTTCAGAGACTGAAATATAAGGAGATACTTGAATGTGTACGTCAATAAAAATATCGCCACCCATCATTCGGGTCCGGAGCTGATGAATTTTTTGTACCCCATGAATACTTCGAATAATGATTTCAATTTCTCCGAGTAGTTGCACGTCAACGGCTGTATCTACTAATTCTTTGATGCTGTTCCAGCCATAACTCAACCCCATTTGAATAACCATGCAACCTACAACGATAGCCGCTAGCGCATCACATCCAGGCCACCCCACCAAACTGCCTATCAAGCCCACCACGACCACAGCAGATGCGCCGGCGTCTGAGCGGTGGTGCCACGCGTTAGCAATGATGAGTTCAGATTTAATGCGTTTTCCAATCAGGCGTGTGTAATGAAATAATATTTCGTTGGCTAGAATAGATAAAGCAGCAATGGGTAAAGCGAAAGAGCCAGGCACTGTGTGTTGCTTAAAAATGATTTCATCTATCGAGTCCCAAGCAATGCCTGCGCCGGCAAGAATGAGCAATAACGCCAATATAAACGTTGCAGCTGTTTCTATGCGCTTATGCCCATACGGGTGAGCCGCGTCGGCATCTTGGCTGCCATATTTGGAAGCCACAAGAACCATCATGTCGGTGATTAAGTCTGCAAACGAGTGAACCCCGTCAGCAACTAATGCATGAGAGTGAAATGCAATTCCACCGATGAGTTTAATGACCCCGAGCAACGCATTGATAACGGCTCCTATTAGGGTGACTTTTTTGGCTTGGCCATACCGTTCATGTTGATGCATCATTCACCTTTGTTTATCCAGTTTAACATCCTACACACAGAGTTATCCACAGATTTTGTGGGTAAGTCACTTATAATAACCTTGAGTATTTTTTAGTAATACTAATGATTTTCAATGGGTTATGTGATTTAAGAGTATTGTTACACGTTGCGGCATAGTTTTGACTTGAAAAGTTATTCACAATTCAGAATGAGGAAAAATTAGAAATAATACTTTTGTATGATATCTAAATAAATTATAAAAAAATAGTCTTGACATCCAATTATTTTTTCTTGATTTCGATTCGTTCGGGCTGAGGAGGCGTTTACGCCGTATCGAAGCCAATACGCTAACGGCTTCGATACAGGACAATAGCCCTTCCTCACCCCGAGCAGCTCGTGTTTATAAACGATAGTCGATGTCTTCTCTTGGATTAACATCATGAGTATCTATCAAACTGCACATCAATGCGTTCAGTGCTGGCCTTTCAGGCACAGGCGTGAAGAAAGAAGCTATCCCTGTGCTTGGCGAATATTTCTTTTTAAGAGCAACGCCAACTTCAGTATCTTCTGAAGATAAGATTGCTTTCACGTCGTTTAAGACATCAATTGATTCGACCAATGTCATATCCTCGAAACAAATGTTATTGATCTGGTTTCTATAGCTCATGACTGCCTCGGAGCATTCAATCTCATTTATATCGTTCACTAAACGATTGCAATTATCTTCGTGTTCTATTGCATCAGCAACGTCTTTTATCATCAGAGACAGGCTAGTTGGATAGGATGAAAACCACGCCGCGATGCTCATTGCTAGCGTAAAACAGAGGCTAGTTGCAGCCAAACTGATAGGTATCAGAGGAGGAAACGCTACTGCAAGGGCTAAAAACGTTGTCATCAGAATCGCTTCAAGAATAAGGGCTATGCCCATTTCTATCAGGGCTATGCCCATGAATACTTCTGGATTGATAGGAGCGCCAGGAACCTCTGATGCAGAAGACAGCTTACGGTACGTGATCAGGATAGTTGTAAAAACGAGAGCAGACGAGGCCTCATAGCAGCTATTCGTCGAGGAGTCCTCTATGAACGACATGCCTTTTCTTGTAGTGTAACTTTGGACCAAATCGAACGTTCCTTTTAATATGATTTTAGCCAATTCATCATGGGGCATCTTGTTATAAATGCTCCAGCTAGGCGTTTGTTCCTGCTCAAAATAGGCGATGAGTTTTTTGATGGTTTGGTATGTGGATTCACACAAAGTTGCGGTTTCGAGCTCACTTCGTAACTGGTTAATGTGTTCTTCTTTTGATAACATTACTATGGCCTCGATGATCTATGATGATTCATTATATAAAAAAAAAGAGCATTATGTCAACTGTAATTACCCTTGCAAAAACTGCTCAAAATCACCTAACCATCGTTTTGCAATCGTCCGTTACTTCAATGTCACCGCACTTAAATGCTGCCATGACTGCGTCTTTTTCTGATGCTTTCATTCGACCATGCACTAATCCAACACGGACATTGGGCAATTGAGCTTGCAAATTTTCAGCGCTGGCGGTGGCGGCCAT